>JAHDBQ010000114.1 GCA_020630305.1 Alphaproteobacteria bacterium
CAGCTTCAAAAATATCCTTTTTTTGCTTGCTGATATTTAATGAAACCTCTCTCTCTTTGCAAACTAAATCTGCTAACTGAATTTGGTCTTGATCGCCATGTTGTTGCGCCGCATTTCGATCTTCTTCACCTCTCTTAAACTGCATTTCAGCATCCTGCACTTTAGATTCATAACCCAACTTCTTAGCATTATTCAAGTCAATTTCTTTGGCAGCTAGCATCTTTGCTATATCAAGAGATATATCGTGTTTAGTAGCGAGTTCACTGATTTTTTCCTGGTGATCCACTTGATCTTTAATAGCTTTTGTTCTCGGGCTATTAGGCAACTGATCCACATTACTTTTTTCTATTAAATCAACGACTGATATAGTTTTATTTCCATCTCCATATATATCGTCACCAATAATTTTTTGATGAGGACCCCTGTAAAAATCACCATTTTTTTGCTGAGCTAGCTCATTAAGAAGGGCAACAACTTTCTCCTGATTTATTTTATCATTAGGTAACTGCCTTAATTTTTTTAATGTTTCTACTGTAATTGCGCCGCAAGCACTAGAACCATTATTAATACGCACATTTCCTACTATAAAATTCACATCAAGCTCAGAAAAATAATGCTTAAGAAGCCTTTCTAAATCTATATCCTTTGCTTCAGTTTTATCTTCGCCAAATGTTTCCTTCCATAGTTGCCTTTCTTTAACTTTAATAGTGTAGGAGTTTTTAAGATCTGCAATATTATTATTAAATATAGCATTTATCTTTCCTTTATTGTCTTTCTTCATAGCAAGTGACATCCAATGCCCACCACTAGATACTGCAATATCCGCTATACCTTTGGCATTTGCAACAGCATATGCTTTGTCCAGAGTATGCTTAAAATTTGCCCCATTAGTTCCATCATTTAAAGATGACTCATTACCTAGCACAACGATGTTAGGATTATCGTGCTTTAAAAGACCAATAATTTCTGCATCTTCATATTCTCTGCCTATGTTGGTTAGTGGCAGAGATCTTTGTACTGCAAAATTTTGAGTATGCTTACCTATATCCAATGTTTTCAGGGTTTTATATTCATCCGATATAGTTTCAACATATAATTGGTTTAATTCTGTATCTGAAATAGCAGCTGTGGCATTATTTGATGCAAGAATCGTCGTTAACATCATTGATGTAAGTAATTTATTATTTTTCATATTTTTCCTGTTTTTAATTTATTTACACAATCAATAGTCTGATGTATGGTAATGTACTATACAACCTAATCATTCATAAGCATAAACTATAAACAATATATATTGTGATAACTAAAAAGTCAATAAAATTAGCGCGAGTAATTAATTTTGATTAATAATAGGTAATTTTTAGAAGCATTTGACTCTACAGTGAATTGCTAGATACATTCTCCGACAGGCTGCAGACTAAGGCCGTGGTTTATATCTGGATTATTAAATTCATTTAAACCACTTATAACCGCCTCAAAACTATCAGTATCTATTTCAGATTCTGAGCTAGATCCGATTTCTATGACATCCATAGCTGACACCGCACCTAAATTTCGTAATATTTCAGTTATATGCTCGCAAAACTTCATCTCAGATGCAACATCCAGCGCTGTTTTTCCGTCATTATTTCTGAGGTTTATGTCAAATTTTTCTTTAGAGCATAAAAATTCAACCAAGCTTTTATGCTGATATTGCACTGCTAAATGAAGCAGGGACCTTCCGTTTGAATCTTGAATATTTACATCAGACATTTTATCAAAAATTAATTCTACCTGTTCTACATTAAAATCCTTAGCTTGTTTTTTTATGCACCAATAAATTGGGTAATCACCATAATTATCTACAATATTTAAATCAAGCCCAGGAATTTCTAATATTTTCTTAAGTGCGCCTAAAGCAGGACCAGCATTTTGAATATAATAATGAAAAGCAGTTTTCCCCTTATTATCTCGTAAATTCAAATCACAGCCAGCTCCATCTAAAATATTTGCTAATTTAGGAAATTCGTTACATGCTTCTTTTGCCGCAACATGCAGAATTGTTTGCTCCTGATTATTAATTGCCCCATATTCTAATCCTGCATCTAATAATATCTTAATTGCTTCAGCAGATAATGCAGCCCGAAGCAAACAATCTCCGCGACTATTTACAACATTCAAATCCACCTCAAGATCAATAAGGTATTTAAGCATTTCTAGATTATCATTCATCAAAACAAAATGAATCGGGCGCATATTATTTTCATCACAAAAATTTTTATCAGCACCACTATTAAGTAAATTAATCGCAAACTCATTTGCTCCCTTTGCAATACTTGCATTTAATAGTTTATTTTTATTATCAATCTTTGAGTAGTCAAGACCAGACCATTTTATTTCATTTTTAACCAAATCAAATTGCTCCTCAGAAATAGCAAGTATCATAGAAAAAAAAGATTCACCCTTAGCGCCTGTTTTGTATATATCAGCGCCGCCATCTTTTATCAAAGAAAATGCTGCGCCGATATTCCTTTCTTTCATTGCAAATAAAAGCGGGGTTAGACCGCACCTGTCTTGTGTTTGAACATTTATATCAGCTCCATGTTCAAGCAACAATTTCATATTCTGATAAAACAAGATACGCCCCGCCTCTCCTGTTAAAAATACCAAATAATGCAGTGGATGCATTCCCGCATTATCAAATACATTAACCTTAGCGCCATATTCAAGCAGTGTTTTTAGGGCATCAGAGCCTCGTCTTGCTGCCAGATGCAAAGGATAAATACCTTGTTTACATGGGATATTTGGATCCGATTCATTTTCAAGAAGCTTAGTAGCTAATGCGCAAGATACAGTGTTTTTTCTATGCAAAAGGGCTGAGTGTAGCTCCGTAGTTCCGTCAGCTAAACGAATATTCAGGCAAGCTCCTTTTTCAATTAATTCTCCTAATCTCTCTATACAACTTATATCTTTTGCAGTCATAATTAGTTGATGAACAATAGGCTTTTTTTGCAATTCTCTTTGAGTTAGGATCTCCACCAAAATATTAAAATATTCCGTATTATAACAAGAAGCAGCATACCCAAAAGGGGTTACGCCTTTAAAATCTTCTTGCCAAAGATCTGCGCCATTTTCAATTAAATATTGTAGCATATTCATTTTGTGAGCTTTCACAAGCTTTCTATTTTCTGTTTGAATTTTTATTCTTTTTTCCAGATCTTGTTCGTCGTTAACTAGGCTACGAAATATAGATTTCCCAAATTGATTTCTGAATGTTAAAAAATCATAGCCGCTACAACAATCGCTAATTTCAAACAAAGCATGCAGGGCAGTTTTACCATCTTCATCTGCGCTGTTAATATCTACACCATCATCAATCATTTGTTTAGCAGCGTATAAGTCGCCGCCGCGTATTGCATCTACAAGCGGGTTAAAGGAGAATTTAGATAAATATTTTTTTAATTCACTAACTTCTTCCAGACTCGTTGTACTAATATCAATCCCAAGATAAAGTAATTTATTAATTGACTCACTATCGCGCAGCCTTGCCTGCATTATAAGATATGAAAAATACGAATCTTGTTTACCTCTAACCAATAGATATTTTGAGTATTTCACCATCTCTTCTAAAGAAAGTATATTCACCTCAAGAGCTATGGCGATCTCAGCAACAGATTGTTTTGTTTTATAATTTTTTTGCTTTATGACCTGAAAGGAACTATCCTGGGATTCAAACGAATTCTTACTAGCAACTCCTGCGGTAGAGCAAGATTCAATAACATTAAATTTACCTGCTTTATATTCTAACTTAGCTTCTCCAGAAAATTCATGCTTGGCGGATTTCACAGCCTTTGGCTTTAGAAACCTAGGAATTGAAGATGAAAAATCAACTGGAGCAGATGGTATATTCGGCAGTTTTTCTGAATCTTCAATACTACAACTGTTATTTAAAACACCATTTAAATTATCTTTAGTCGGACTTTTTTTCATTTTTCCCTAATTGT
>JAHDBQ010000115.1:0-2181 GCA_020630305.1 Alphaproteobacteria bacterium
TGAGTATAATAAAAAGCATAACATCACCCCAAAAACGGTTTCGACTAAAATTCATTCCCTGTCTGAGCTACAAAAAATAGAAGAAGCTGAGGAACTAATTGACGATGCAAAAGAGATCGTCACTTCACCCGCGCAAGTTAAAAAGAGAATTAACGCGCTTCGAAAAGAAATGCATAAAGCTGCGAAAGATCTTGAATTTGAAGAGGCTGCAAAAATTAGGGATCAGATTGAGAAGCTGCAAAAGCTAGAAATGAGTTTGTGATTTAGATTAGTATAGTTTTATCTATTTTGCATTTTTCTGCAACAGCAAACTGTATAATTTACTAAGCTTTTATTGTTAATTCTTGAAGCCAAAACTTAAACTTGGTAAACTTTGCTATAAGAATTAAATAAAAAAGCAGCTTATCACTATGTTTAATATAATTATGGCCAAAATCAGGCTGATACTTAAAAGCCCTATGATACTATTTATTTATGGCTTATTTAGCAAATGGTATATAATGATAACTTTAGCTGCAGTAGTAGTGGTCTTTTGGGTACTTAAGGGCTTAGTTGCTACTGGGATTATCGGCAAGGCTGAAAAAATTCTTTTTGAATCTTTAAGTAATTCAAAATCAATTGCTCAACACTGTACACCTAAAATCTTAGATCTAAATGAATTCTGGAGCTGTTTAGCTAATCCCCCTAAATATGAAGCAACAAAAGAAGAAATAGAGCTTGAAAAAGCTGCTACTGAATTATTAGACCCTGAAACCTACAAGGAAGAAAAAGACCCGTATTCTGAAGAGGAGAGCAAAGCAGAAAATAATAATCAACCTCAGCAAAGTTCAAGCAGGCAGGTTTCGCATTAGTAGCTTAGAGCTATAGCACTGACAATTTTTTATCTATACTTAAAACGTTAATTTAAGAATTAGAATCTACCCAAGATATATTGCCATCTTTTCTATAATATACGATATTAAGTTTTCCGGTCTTCTTATTTTTGAACATCAAAGCCGGCAGATTCTCAAGATCCATCTTCATTACCGCCTCACCAACAGAAAGATCAACAACATCAGCAGCATCCTCTGCTATAATAACAGGGTTGTCTACATCAAACTCTTCAGCCTCGTCTAATATTTTCTCATTGCTTTTAGTAGATATTGTGTATTTTTTAGCAGGATAAGACATTTCCGATAACTTAACTCTTTTACTACGATCTCTAAGCTTTGACTTGTATTTCCTAAGTTGCTTTTCAAGCTTACTAACTGCAACATCAAATGAGCTATAAACATCATCGCAAATATGCTCGCTTTTAATTACTACATGACGGCCGGTTCCTTCATTCACGACTATATCGCATATAAAATCCCTACTTTGCTTTGCAAAATGCACATGGGCAGCTGGGGCATCTGAAAAATATTTATTTACAATTTCAAGTAATCTATTTTTAACATATTCTTGTAATGACATGCCAACAGACATATGCTGACCGGAAATTTGTATTTGCATAGCAACTCACTCATCTTTTAGTTAATAATTATAATATTTACAATAACCATATGTTTAATATTCAAACAAGGGGTTATAATTAAAGTATGGCTAATATTTTTATTAATTTCAAGTGATTTTAGAAAGGCTGTAAACATTTAAAGCGTTACTTGAGCATTTAAAACAAAATATATTTGCTGCCATTATAATTAAGGCATTTTCTGAATATATAGCAAATGAACTTGAAGTTTATAGTGTAACTACAAAATACTTAATAATCTAGATATTATATTTCTTTCTTAAATACTTAGCTATTAAAAGAAAAAAGTAATTAGATCAGTTGTAAACCTCCGCAGGGAAGATCCGTAACTTTGCGCTCGCTGTATAAAAGATAAAATTCCAAATACCACGTTAAAATAATTTACTATAGCTAGATACTAAGGAAATCTTTCATTGAATACAGGCCAGGTTTTTTTGAAGCCAGCCAGGCTCCTGCTATAACCGCTCCTTTTGCAAAGCACTTTCTAGATATTGCCTTGCATTCAATTTGTAATATTTCATCATCTGCTGCCATAATTAGCTTGTTATCACCAAAGATTCCGCCGCCTCTGATAGATGAAAAGCCAATTTCCCCATCTTCTCTCTTGCACGAGCCGCTACTGACTCTTTCAAACTCTGCAACATCATTGAAGCTTTGCCCCCTTGCAGCGG
>JAHDBQ010000115.1:2191-3982 GCA_020630305.1 Alphaproteobacteria bacterium
GCTATTGCCGTACCTGACATCTTTTTTATCTCGGTGGTGAGCCTCAACTATTTCTGCATCAAAATCAGGTAATATCTTTGCCGCTCTGCTAGCAAAATCAATCACAAGGTTAGCTGTAATGCTAGTATTAGGAGCTATCATTATCGCTTTTGACTCTGCAAGCTGATTTAAAAAACTTAGTTCTTTTTCTGCTATACCGGTTGTACCTACTAATAACTTTGCCGGGTAATTCTCAAGTATATCAATTAAGCGAAGTAGAGAGTCTGAATGTGAGAAATCCAGTATAACATCAGAATTTTCTGCTATTTTTAAGATTTCTACAATGCCAGAAGCTCTGTAAATCAGACCGGATATTTCATATAGATCAGGTGATTTTTCAATTACTTCTAGAATCTCTTTGCCCATTTTGCCGCTAGCGCCGTTAATGGCTATCCTTAATTTACTCATCCACCCTACTCTCCTTTTTTATATTTAGATTATTTTACTTCTTTATAGGACCTAGCATAATATAAAAGTGGACTTTTGCTTTCATCAATAGAAGCTTGAATCACTTCACCAACAAATATAAAATGATCTCCGCACTCGAATTCGTTGTATTTCTTACACTCTAGAGTACTAATTGCGCCCTTTATAAGCACTAAATTTGAGGCCTTGGATATCAAATGTTCAATATCCTTGAACTTATCTTCGCGCTTCGTTGCAAAATGCTGAGAAATTTCTGGCTGATCGCTAGCGAGTATATTCACAGCAAATGAATCGCAATTTTTAAAAGCTTGGAAGCTGCCAGATTTTTTATCAAGACAAAAAGAAATTAGAGCTGGGCTAAGCGAAACAGAGGCAAAAGAGTTAGCCGTAAAGCCATACATATTTCCTTTAAAACTGGTAGAAATTACGCATATACCAGTTGGGAATTTACCAACAGCTGCCTTGAATTCTTCTTTTGCAAGTGTTTTATTTCCCACTAATTAATACCCCATTTTTTGGAAAGCTCTGCAATAGTGCCATCTGCTTTAAGGGCTTTTATTGCTTCATCTACTAGCTCTTTGTCTTTAGAGCTCTTTGGAAGAGCAATCGCAAAATCAGAGTCCTTGCCTTTTATTTTAAAACTGCTTAACTGCGGATTTTTTTTAATGAATTCTTCAGCTTGAAAGCCTTCTAGGACTACGCCGTCAATTCTTTTTTGCTTTAACTCTTCGACTAATATTAAGTTATTAGATAAATTCTTAGTTTCAAACTTATGTTCAACAGACAAATCATAGGCTGTAATTGCCCAAATAGTACCAAGCTGGCTACCTAAAATCTTTCCAGTAAGGTCACCCGGCTTTTCGATTCCATCTTCTTTTCTAGTTAGAACAGTTATATCAGCCTCTGTATAAGGAATAGAGAAATCGATTTTCTTTAGTCGCTCTTCAGTTACCGACATACCAGCCACTACCATTTCGACATTTTTGCTATTTAGCGCTGCGATAAGCCCATGAAATTCCATATTTTTGATTTCAATCTTCTTGTCAGCATGCTTTGCAATTGCCTTTATAAGGTCGATATCAAAACCTTGCACCTCTCCATTTTTAATGAATTCATAAGGAGGATTATCAGCACTAGTGCCTACCACCCACAGATCCTCATCATTTTGATTTGAACAAGAAACAAGCAAAAAAGCAAGACTTGCTAATATTAAATTTTTAATTTTATTCATTGTTTTGAACTTTTATTGATTGATTAATTTCATTTATTAGCTGAGTATAGACCATAGGCGGCTCTTTTTCAAACTCTAATCTTTCTTTTGTGACA
>JAHDBQ010000116.1 GCA_020630305.1 Alphaproteobacteria bacterium
TCTAATTATAAGTAACATCTTTAAGTTATAGTAAATTACTATAAGATAAGCCGTAGTTCAAATTTTGAGCTGCGGTTTTTTTTATTGCAGCTTGATTTGTCGGTGTAGCGCTGAAGTTAAAAGGAAAATTATTTTATTTGTTTTTTTTGCTTGAGTAAAGAAGGTTATTGCTGTATGCTACTTGCATAATTTTAGATTTTATGCGAAATTTGTTTATGCATTTTCTAAAAAATACACACGCTTGTATATTAGTTGTTGGTCTTAAAATGTTGATTTTTGAGTATCTGTAAAAGCAAGCGGAGGACATAACTAACAATTTAATAGGAGATAATTTATATGTCTAATTTACCTAAAGTTAGCGTTTCAGATTTACTTGACGCTGGTATTCATTTTGGCCATAAAACTTCCAGATGGAATCCAAAAATGGCACCTTATATATATGGCACAAGAGATAATGTGCATATTATTGACCTTCAGCAAACTGCACCATTACTACAGCTTGCACTACAAAAAATATATGATACTGTTAAAAATAACGGAAAAGTTTTATTTGTAAGTAGTAAGGTTCAGGCAACTGATTTAGTGGCAGAATATGCTGAAAAGTGCGGCCAGTTCTATGTAAATAATAGATGGCTGGGCGGAATGTTAACTAACTGGAGTACGATTTCTAAATCCATCAAAAAGTTAGATAATATTGAGAAAATTTTAGCTGATGAAGAAAAGATTGCTAATCATACAAAAAAAGAGATTTTAGACATCGAACGCAAGCGCAGTAAATTGCTTAGATCTCTGGCTGGTATTAGAAAGATCAACGGCAAGCCTGATCTAATAGTAGTAATTGATACTAACAAAGAGCATTTAGCGGTAAAAGAGGCTGTAAAACTTGGGGTTCCTGTAGCTGCAGTTGTTGATACTAACTGCGATCCCGATATGATTGACTATCCGATTCCTGGTAATGATGATGCAATTCGTTCAATTAGACTATATTGTAGTCTATTTGCAGACGCTGCACTAGCTGGCATTCAGGACGCATTAGCTGATTCTGGCGCTGATGTTGGTAATTCTAAAGAGGTTGCGGAAGAAGATAGCAACATGAAAGGTGTTACGAAAATTGAAAAAGTAGCTAAAGCAACAACTAAAACTGGTGCTAAAAAAGCCGAGTCAAAAGCAGAAGCGAAAAAAACTCCAGCAAAGAAGGAGGCTTCTAAAGAAGACGCAAGAGCAGTAGCAAAAAAGACTGAAGCTAAGAAAGGCGACACTAAAGCATAATACTTATATTTTACAGCAGGAATCACAAAAGATATATTCTTTTGTGATTCCTGCTAAATTTAGCCTATACAGTAAAAAAAGCGCAAGCTTTGAAACGTGCGCAAGTAGGCTTTTAAATTTTTTAAATAAAAATAGATATATCAAAGGAGAACGAATAATGGCAGTAACAGCAGCATTAGTAAAAGAATTAAGAGAAAAAACAGGCGCAGGCATGATGGATTGCAAGAAAGCTCTTGTTGAAACAAATGGTGATTTTGAAGGGGCAGTAGATTGGCTTAGAACAAAAGGTTTAGCAGCTGCAGCAAAGAAAGCAGGAAGAGTAGCGGCTGAGGGCCTAACTGCAGTTTGTGTAAAAGGCAATAAGGCAGCGGCGGTTGAAATAAACTCAGAGACAGATTTTGTTTCTAAAAATGAAGCTTTCCAGTCTTTAGTAAAGGAAGTGTCTGAAATTGCAGCAGTTCATGATAGCATAGATTCTCTAAAAGCTGCAGAAGCAGCTTCTGGTAAAAGCGTAGAAGATGAAGTTGTAGCAAATATTGCAACAATTGGAGAGAACTTAAACTTACGCCGTATGGAGTCAATTTCTGTAAAAGATGGCGTAATCTCTTCTTACATACATAACGCAGCAGCTGAAAATATGGGAAAAATAGCAGTGCTTGTAGCCCTGGAATCCACTGGTGACAAAGAAAAACTGATGGAAGTTGGTAAGCAAATTGCAATGCATGTTGCTGCAGCAAGACCTCAAGTTTTAAATCAAGAAGATGTTGATCCTGAAGTTGTACAAAGAGAAAAAGACATCTTTACTGAGCAGTCAAGAGCATCAGGCAAGCCTGATAATATTATTGAAAAAATGATTGTTGGTAGAATCCGTAAATTCCTTGAGGAGATTTCACTGATGGATCAAATTTTTGTTGTAGATGGTAAGTCAAAAGTTTCTGAAGTAGTTGGGTCTCTTGCTAAAGATCTTGGTACTGATGTTACGCTAAAATCTTATGTAAGATTAGAGCTTGGCGAAGGTATTGAAAAAGAAGAATCTAATTTTGCAGATGAAGTAGCAGCAGCAGCGAAATAATTAAAGTGCTTCAAACAAAAAGACGGACTTCTTTGCTATTAGTATTAATTAATATTGCAAAGCATCCGTCTTTTTTTGTTTATATTGTGAGTATAAAACCATGAGCCTTGGCAGGTTGGATGAAAGTAAATCCGTTATTTTTTTGTGACCAATAAAAGAAACAGACAAGCAGGGGTATGTATTGCTTGCAGATTTTATACTGCGTTTCTTGTGATGCAAAGGTTCAATTAGATTTCTTTTAAAATGTTACTTTCCAAAAAATAAAGTCAGATAAATTATAAAGAGACAGTAAATGAATATGAACTTGAAGGCATTTGGAACTTTGTCTTTTATAATTGATCTAATTACATTTTTCTCCTTTATTGTATATACACCATCAATCTCATGGTAATTTATTAAGTAGAAAAGCGCAGTTTGCAATGATAATTGATTGAATTATTCCGCTCCATTATGCGCTAAACCATCATCCCCTATCGGTATTGAATATAAAACATCTTCTTTTTCTAGAGAAGAAAGAGCTTCATCTACAAGAGTTGAAAGTAATTTATCTGAGTCTGTATAGTCAATATGTTGGCTAGATTGTTTATTTTGGTCAATTCCGTAGCAAATTTCTTGTATTATTTCATCATAATCGTAATCGCTAATAGAGCTGAAATATTTTGCTAGCTTATTTTGATCAATTCGACCTAAAATATAGTTGAATTCCTCATATTTATAATCTAATGCTGTATAATTTTCTTCATCTAAGTCTTCTTTTAAATCAAGAATTTTATAAGAAGCTGACCTGAACTTAGCTTGCTCAGGATATTTTCTATTTTCTAAAACACATTCTTTTAGTTCTTTAATAATATTTTTAGATATCTCGTTCTTTGAGATATATATGTTTTTTAGGCTGATATTTCTTCTTACTGCTTCTAATAAAATTTTTGTTCCTTTGTCAGAAATTAAATTATTGCTTAAATCTAAAAACAATAATGGTTTAACTGCAAGAAAATCAATTATTACATTAATTGATTCGTCATCGATTAAGTTATCATTTAAACTTAATGATTTAAAATGATCTAGGTCTTTTAAGGCATTAACTAGCGCCCATATTTCTTCCGACTCAATATTCATGCTGCTTAGAGCAACGCTTTTTAAGTGGGATGATTCAGCTATATTAGCACATAAAAAATTAAAGCTTTTTTGCGAAGTTTTGATGCCATGAATCTGCAGTAAGGGTCTTTCTTTGCCAATTATTTTATTATCATGATTATAAAACACTCCTTTTTCGGTCAGTTCAACAGTTTTTTTAAGAGCTATGTCCATGGAATTTTTTGCTATTGTGGAATCGTACCACTCTCTGTCTTGCTTGATTGCTTTGTCCAGTAATTTATATTTGCGGCGATTAGTGATTTTTGGAATATTCTTAGCGCTATTTATTTCTTTAAAATAATCCTCCAGAGATGCATGGGATTCAGTTCTGGCAAGTTTGCTTGCAGGCTTTGTATTTTCTTTGGAAGATGTTTTTTTTGTAAGGTCTTTATGTTTAACTTTCTTTAAAAATGGTGCGTTAGTATATTGATCCCAATCTACAAGTGAGTCTGTTCTTTTAAGCGTATTTTTTTTATTTGAATGTTTTGATCT
>JAHDBQ010000117.1 GCA_020630305.1 Alphaproteobacteria bacterium
GTTGGATCATCAGCTCCATTTATTGGGTTGCTTGGAACTGTATGGGGTATCATGCATAGTTTCCAAGGTATTGCAGCTTCTAAGAATACTTCTCTTGCTGTTGTGGCTCCTGGTATTGCAGAAGCGCTGCTTGCGACTGCAATCGGCTTGTTTGCTGCTATTCCAGCAACTATATTCTATAACTATTTAATGAAAGAAATAGATAATATTAACGATAGAACAGCAAGTTTTATTGGAGAATTAAATGTCATCATTTCACGTGCAATTGATGAAGGAAAAATGTAATTATGGGATCATCTATAAATCAGGGCTCTTCCAGGCGAAGAAAGTTAGTAAATGAAATAAACGTAACACCAATGGTGGACGTTATGTTGGTGTTACTTATCATATTTATGATAACCTCGCCTATGATGGTAGCTGGTATTGATGTTGATTTGCCTAAAACCGAATCGGCTAAAGTAAGTTCTGACATCAAGCCGCTGGTTATTAGCATTAATAAACAAGAGGAGCTGTTTTTATTTGAGACGAAGATTCCTCAAGAAGAGCTGGTAGAAAAATTGAAAAATATTACAAAAGAAAAAAGCGATACTAAAATCTTTGTAAAAGGGGATAAGAATGTTTCTTATGGTATTGTAGTGGAAACTATGGCTAAAATTAAAAATGCTGGCTTTTCTAAAGTCGCACTGATTTCAGATATTAAATAATAAATGTATAATTTGAAAAACAATTTTGAAGGATCTTTAATATTATCCACTGTGCTGCACATAGTGATAATAGGATTTTTTATGTTTGGCGCGCCGTCTTTTTTCCGCCCTATGCCTAAAGAGCAAAGCGTTATGACTTTCGAAGTTGTACCAATTAGTGAAATTGACAACATACAGACTACGCAGAAAGCAGAGGAGCTCGAGGAAGAGGAAGAAGAGGAGGAATTTAAAGAGGTTAAAACGACTGCAGAGCCAAAGCCAAAAGAAGAAGCGAAAACTGAGGATGAGGAAAAGCCGGAAGTTAAAGAAAATGATGAACCAAAGGAAATAATTCCTGAAAAAGAAAATAAGAAGAAACAGGAAAAAAAACCAGAGCCTAAAACGCCTCCTGTTGAAGAAGTTGACCCGATTGATTCCATTTTAAAAAATATAGAAAAAGAATCGAAGGGAACAAATAAAGAGGCTCACAAGAAAACAAGAAAAAGTAAAAAGCCGAATAGAAGAAGAGCAATGGGAGGTGAGTATGATAAAAACTCGCCACTTTCTATCACAGAAAAAACCTTGATACGCGGTCAGATTCAAAGACACTGGAGAAAGCCGGTTGGCGTTAAAAACCTTTCGCAAATTAGAGTCTATTTGAGTATGGAAGTTGCAAAAGATGGAAGAATTAAGGATGTGTGGGTAACGGATACGAAATGTCCACCCAATTCTGGTTCTGCATGTAAAATAGCAGAAAGGAGTATTTTAAGAGCGGCAAAAAAAGCGAGTCCTTTGCAGAACTTGCCACCTGCTAGGTACGACACTTGGAAGGAGCTAACGATTGAGCTTGCGCCGAGTCAGTTTTAGCTTTTTTATAGTCAATGCAAGAACAAGAAAGCGATACAAAAAAGATTACAAGGCATTTATTAGCTATAGATTCCAGCAACTTTTTTTATTTGAGCTAAGAAAAAAATAAATTGTATTTGTAAATGAAAAAAAATTCAAAAGTCTATATTATAAGTTTTATAACGCTAATACTGGTTATGTTTACTGGCATGTATTTAATTGCACGCTATGTTAGGCACTTAAGTAGTGAACTTAAAAAAACGAATGAGTTAGTTGTAGAAGTAAAAAATATCAGTCAGTTAGTAGATTACACAATAACATACAAAAAGCAGAAAGAGTCTTTGAGTAGGCTTGACTTTATAGATGATTCTATTCTAGAGCGAGGAGGTCTTGCGATGAAAGACAAAAGGGCTTTGTTTGTTGGAATTACCAGGGATAATGGCGATCATATTTCTGGATCCATTGCTTTAATAGAGTCTGTTGGTAAAAAATTTAAGGAATATAAAGCTATTATATTTGAAAATGACTCAACTGACTCTACAAAAAAGATTCTTTCATTATGGAAAAGCAATAATAAAAATGTTAAGGTTCTAAACAAGAGTTTTGGAATTAAGAAGAGACCATCAATATTGTTTTTGGCCAAGGTACGTAATTTTTATGTAGATGAAATAAACAAAACAGAGTATGACGATTACGACTATGTATTTGTGGTGGATATGGATATGTCATATGGTATAGATGTTAGAGGTGTACAAGATAGTTTTAGCAAATCTGACAGGTGGGATGTTGTTTGTTCAAATGGGATTTCAAGTCGTAATGGAGAGATGTATGATGCATTTGCATTTAGAAATGATGAGTTCCCTTACAGCCCTGCCGAATATAAAAAAAAGTTTGGTAAGAGTTATTGGAAGCAGTATGTGCAAACAATCCAGAAAATTTATTCTCCTCAGGACGATATGATAGAGGTTGATTCTTGTTTCAATGGTCTTGCTATATATAAAAAGAATTTGTTTAGAGGTTGTAAATATGATTCAGTAGAAGAAGATTGTGAGCATATTTTTTTGCATAAATGTATGAAGGGTAATTATGATGCACGAATATTTATGAACCCTGCTCAGGTAATTAGATACTTACATTATAACTCTTAAGTATTTGCTTCTTACGTTGAGTTCAGGTTATATTAGAAGCTTAAAAAGTAATTAAAACAATAAATATATAACTTATAGCAATGGTTTTAAAAGTGATTGCTTGAAAAGCGAGTAAAGACAATATATAATAATTTTAGTTCAGTTCAAAATTTAAGTTTAACTAAATCAATACAAGAGTCAAAAATGAAAATCTTACGTATTTTACTAGCAATTTGTTTTTTTATTAATATAGCATTAGCAGATGATGCAATCGTTATTAGCGACGGTCATATTGACCCGATACCAATTGCTATTAATGATTTTGCAGGTGGTGCCCCTGAGGATGCGAGCGTTACTCAAAAAGTGCTTCAAGTGATTAGAAATGATCTTAAAAATTCTGGTATGTTCCGCCCGATATCTAAGGCAGCTTTTATCGAAAGAGAAGTTGGAACAAATCATGAGCCTTTATTTGCCTCGTGGCAACAAATAAATGCTAACTTACTATTAAATGGTGATATTAGTAAAACAGCTTCTGGTAAATTGCAGATTCGTTTTATATTGTGGGATCCAGTTCTAGAACAAAAAATAGCTAGCGAGTCCTTTGAATTGCCTGAGAAATTATGGCGTAGAGCTGCGCATAAGATCTCGGATATTGTCTATGAAAAAATGACAGGTACGCCGGGCTATTTTAACACTAGAATTGTTTATGTTTCAGAAAGTGGTAACTATTTAAAGAGAAAGAAGCGTATTGCTCTGATGGATTATGACGGCGCTAACCATCAATATTTAACAGATGGTTCTGACCTTGTTCTTACTCCTAGGTTTTCACCGGATGCTAGAAAGATTATATATTTATCATATAAGAATAGAATTCCTCAAGTGCATATGCTTAACTTGAACACAGGTAGGTCTAGTGTTGTTGGTAAATTCGCAGGTATGTCCTTTGCGCCAAGATTTTCGCCAGATGGAAAGCATGCGATTATGTCTATTGCTAAGAAGGGCCGCACACAAATTTATGAAATTAATTTGAGCAGTAAAAAGCTTAAAAAACTAACTTCTGGCGGAAGCATTAATACTTCGCCGAATTATTCTCCTGACGGTTCGAAGATTATTTTTAATTCAGATAGAGGCGGTTCCAGGCAGTTATATATAATGAACAGAGATGGCTCTAACGTACAAAGAATCAGCCACAATAAGGGTACATATGCTGAGCCGCAATGGTCAAGCAGAGATCTTATCGCCTTCACTAAAATTAACCGTGAGCTTGGCTTTACGATAGGTGTTATGCATCCATCAACTGATGCTGGCGG
>JAHDBQ010000118.1:0-1664 GCA_020630305.1 Alphaproteobacteria bacterium
ATTATTATTTTATTATACATAATTTTTGAACTTACACACTTATTTCAACAGAGCCAAGCAAACTGTTGGCACTTGTTTAAATCTTCCATCTTTGCTTGCGTTTTAATAGTCCCTAGGTTGAAATGTCCAATCTAGGGAATTACTTAAATTATTTATGTAAAAAAGTTGCCTAAGCTTTTTCCGTCTTGTTTATCTTTTTTCTTGCTCTTGGTCTTCTTTTTGCTTTAGGTTTTTCTGACGACACTTCTTCAGGGTTTTGGTTTACTTCTGATGGATCAATATTTTCATTGATCATTTCAGAACTTTCCATACCAGAATTATTTACATTCTCTGAATTTTCTTTCTTCTCGTTTTTAGTTCTACCTTTGCGCCCTTTGCTACGCTGGTTGACTTCTTTTTCTTGAGGTTTTTCTTCGCCTGCCTCATCACTATCTTCTTTAGTTTTCTTACGAGTGTTTTTTTGGATCTTGCGCCTATGTTGCGGCTCAGATGGCTCTTCCGCATTATGATATATATCCATTATATTTTGAATAACCGGCTTTTCTTCAACATCTTTTGATCTTTTTCTAGGTGCTTTAATTTTCTCTATCGAATAGTTGTCAGCATTTGCTTTGCTGTCGATATAGAAATTAATCTTGATGTTATGCTTTTTCTCAACCAATGCAATATCATCTTTTTTATTATTGAGTAAGTACAAAATTGCATCTTGATTACTATATACATTAACTAAATTATGCTTGCTATTATAGATCTCATTTTCGATGGTTCTCAAGATAAGCATAGCATTTGGTTCTTCTGCTCTTACTAAACCTTTGCCGCTACAATGGTCGCATATTTTCGAGTTTGCTTCTAGGAATGAGGGGCGCAGACGCTGGCGTGACATTTCAAGTAGTCCAAAATTACTAATATTAGAGGTTTGGATTCTTGCTTTATCCTTACTAAAGAACTCCCACATAGATCTTTCTAGTATTTTCTTGTGTTTGTTTTCTAATAAATCAATGAAATCTATTACTAACAAACCAGAAAGATCACGCAGTATTGCCTGTTTTGCAATTTCTTTTGCCGCTTCTAGATTGGTTTTAAGGGCAGTTTCTTCAACATTTCTTTCGCTTGTTGCCTTTCCTGAGTTAACATCAATAGAAATCAAAGCCTCTGTTGGATTAATAACGATATATCCACCTGATGGTAAATGTACAATTTGCTGATATAAATTAATGATTTGATTCTCGATGGCATATTTAGTAAAGATCGGAGTCTTACCTTTATATTCTTTTATGAATTTTGCCTGGCTCGGTGCAATTTCGCTAATAAATTTCTGACATTGCTCATATCCATTAGAACCTTGAATCGTCACCTCTTTTACGTTTTTATCAAATAAGTCTCTGACGGTCTTTAAGATTATACCATCTTCTTGATGAATAAAGCAAGGTGCTTTTGACTTTATTGTAGCTTCTCGTATTTTATTCCACAAATTAGCTAAATAATCATAATCTTTTTTGATCTCTAATGTTGAATGACCAGCTCCTGCAGTTCTAACAATTATACTTGAGCTAGATTCGGGCGCAGAAGATGTTAAATCTTGAATTATATTTTTAAGTCTTTTACGCTCGTCATGATTAGAAATTTTTCTTGAGATACCGTTATGATCAGGATTATTCGGCATA
>JAHDBQ010000118.1:1674-1958 GCA_020630305.1 Alphaproteobacteria bacterium
CAATATTTACCTGCAAGCGAAATAAATGTAGTAAGGGATGCGCCTTTGTTGCCTCTCTCTGATTTAGTAGCCTGTACGAGTACAACTTGCCCCTTTTTCATAACTTCTTGAATGCGATATTGATGTTCTTCTTTCTTGGCTAAATCACTGAATCTTTCAATTTCATCATCTTCAGCATCAATGTTAAAATCAGAGGGGGTTTTGTTGTCTACCATTTTTTCAATGGCGTCCATGTCTACATCGTCTTTATTTGCAAGCTTATGAAATTGTTTTGCTGTTTTCTT
>JAHDBQ010000118.1:1968-2580 GCA_020630305.1 Alphaproteobacteria bacterium
GTGCTGATATTTCTGCAGCCCCAAGAGAATTTCCCATACCTTCAATCTGGTCACTATCGCCAGAAGGTAAATGGTAGTAGCTTGGGCTGATTTCACTGAATGGTAAAAAGCCAGCTTTTTCTTCGCCGTAATCAACAAAAGCTGCTTGCAGGGAAGGTTCAATTCTGGTTATTTTGGCAAGATATATATTGCCTCTGATCTGCTTACTGTCTTTATTGCTGAACTCCAAATTTTCTAAATTATTGTTTTTATCTAGCAATGCAACCCTGGTTTCACCTGGGAAGTTTGCATCTATTATTATTTTCTTTTTCATCGTTTTTAAAGTATTTCTAAAGTATTTCTAAATATAATTATTTTATAATTTAGCAAAATAATGCTGCCTGGTAGCTCTTTGAAATACTTTCCATTGTGGACTTGCAGCTATAACCTGCGTTATGTTCTAAATATCAGTTAGCAGTAAATTCACTACAACTGATCATCCACATGAGCTTCTACATTAAATCAGACTCATTTTTGCTAATAAAATAATCAAGGCTGGCAAACATACATCATCGATTACAGATATTTAATGTCGATATGTTTATATATCTTTATTTCTCGTGCGACTCGATT
>JAHDBQ010000118.1:2595-2951 GCA_020630305.1 Alphaproteobacteria bacterium
AGCTATCTTAGTGTATCTTGTACAAAGAGTGCTTAAAATGTGCGGCATTAGGATATTCGTTCTAAAAAACCCAGTGGCAAATATTGCTTAGAGTTAGGGACAGAACGAAAATATTTTAATCGATATATTTAAAATGTTTTGCCATTTCACCTTACGTATATAAGGGGTAAATATAATCCCCCTATAGTATACAGCTACATATATACACTATATTGAGTAATTTAGCAAATAAAATATTCTTATGAAGAACAATAACTTAGCAATATTATCTATATCATTTTTATATATTTGCTTCTATTTTATGATTTTATTTGAAAATATATATATCATCAATGATTTTCTTGGCGATCTTCGTG
>JAHDBQ010000118.1:2961-3909 GCA_020630305.1 Alphaproteobacteria bacterium
TTTTTATTTTATATGGTCTAATTGCTGGTGCTGCGATATTATTAATTGTTCCATATGTGACTTCTGATATTTTTGTTAAGGCCAGTTTTTGGTTGTATCTGCTTAGCTCTTTATTTGTGATATTTAACGTTAAGGATGGTGGCCTAAAATCCATATTCTGGATTTTACTTTTTTCAGCAAGTTTATTCGTGAATTTATTCTTAGTGCTTGGCGGTGTTATTTCGAAAATGGAATTTAGAATGTCTTTAATAGTGGCGATAATTTCAGTGGCTATTTGCCTTGCTTTTTTTATAATAAGCAGCTTTGATTTTTTTCACCTTCAAGCCGGGGTGGAATATGATTTTGTTGATATTATTTTTATAAATTTGATTTTTATAATATTGTTTTACGCTATTTTTGTAAATACTGACCTAAAAGCAAATGAAATTGAAATGACAGGCGAAGAGCTTTTTCTGATTTCCAAAAGCACCGAGCTTGAGTTGATCACTTTATTTGCACTATCTTATGTAATTTCATCTTTACAATATTCTTATGATAAATTTTTCTTAGCTAGCGGGGCTTATGGTACAGGCAATATTTTTGCCTTTATTTTGGGCAGTATTTTTCTGCTAATTATCTTGCGAGTATTTGAATTATTTAACAATTATCTAGTCTCATTTTGTTGCCTTTTACTATTATTTGGCTTTGCTTTATACGATATTTTCACCCACTCTGAGGCTGCGCTGCTTCTAACTGAGGTGATAATATATCTTGCAGTCGCCAATATTTGCATTTTAATAAGTAAAAAATTTGAAGATAGTCAGTTATTTATAGCTCTTGCTTTATGCTGCTTTATATTTGTGATTGGCTATTACAGCGGAGTATCTTTTAGTTTTTATATGAAAGGCGCTGATGCTTTTAAAATGAATTTATTTGTAATTTGTTTTGTATTAATTTCTTTATTGCTAT
>JAHDBQ010000119.1:0-1131 GCA_020630305.1 Alphaproteobacteria bacterium
AAGACCCGGAGAAATTGAATGTGCAATTTCGAATCCTGTTATACCTTGCTCATATTGTTTTTTTGTTCCATCTGGAAAAGTAATATTTATCATTTTATTTTTCTAGTAAATCAGTTTTATCTTGATATATTTAAGTGGAGTTTATATCATCTTCTAAACAAAACATCAAACAATATCATCGACTACATAAAATAATTATAGGTTGCAGCGCCCCTGTAATTATTTTACAGGGGCGGAATGTTGTTTTTTTATATAGTACTTATAAATAAAAGAATATTTAATTATGGTTAGCCTACCAGATTGGCCAAAAATTTCCTTGTGGAAGAAGCCAAGACGAACGAATTTAGATGCTATGCTGCATATTTTAGAGCAGCTTGACAATCCGCATCAGAAGCTTCCTCCGGTGATTCATGTTGCCGGCACTAACGGCAAAGGTTCGACTATTGCGATGCTGGCTAGCATTTTTCAAAAAGCTGGATATAAAACTGACTGCTACACTTCGCCGCATATGCTAGAATTTAATGAGCGCATAAATATAAATGGCAGGCCAGTTTCAGATGCGCATTTAGATGATATTCTGACTAGAACTAGGCTAGCATGCAAAAAAATCGGCATTGAGCCATCATTTTTCGAAGGCACAACTGCTGCTGCATTCCTAGCTTTTTCAGAGAGCAAGTCAGACATCTTGCTACTGGAGACCGGCCTTGGCGGGCGCCTTGACTGCACCAATGTTATTGAAAAACCGCTTGCTACTATCATTACCTCAATTTCAAAAGATCACACCGAGGTACTGGGGGATAACATCCTACAAATCGCTTCTGAAAAAGCCGGCATTATTAAAAAGGATGTGCCGTGTATAATTGGGCGCACCATCATTTTGCTTTGAATATGATTACTGCGCCAAGCTAACTGAGAAAGGGTTCAATTATTTATCACCAAAATATAATCTAGAATTACTAGCGCCGAATTTGCCTGGCAACCATCAAATATTAAATGCAAGCACGGTAGTTGCTACTATTTGCCTTATCAATCAGCATTTTAATATTACTGCTCCGCAAATAGCTGAAGGGCTTATAGATATTAAATGGCCAGGTAGACTCGAGCAAGTAAGTGCAGAAAAAACAAAGCAGC
>JAHDBQ010000119.1:1141-3097 GCA_020630305.1 Alphaproteobacteria bacterium
ATTTATCTAGATGGAGCCCATAATGATGCAGGCGCCGAAAGCCTTGCTGCTTGGGCTAAGGATAAAGAAGAGCAGAATATTTACATGATTCTTGGCATGACAAAAAATAGAAATCCAGCTGAGTTCTGCAAAGCTTTCAAAGGAATTATAAAGTCTGGCGTAGCTGTGAATGTAGAGTCCGAACCTTCTAGCTTCGGCGCAAGCAGCCTTGCAGCAAGCGCAAGCAAAAGCGGCATTGCATTTACCGAAGCTGATTCCTTGCATGAAGGGATAACGCAAATAAAGAAAGCAAATAAAGGCAAAAAGGCCCGCATAATCGTAACTGGATCGCTGTTCTTAATATCTGATTTCATGAAATTGTGATGAGTCTGGGGTATGAGATGGCATGGTGCGGGCAACCTTCGCGCCATCAAATTAAATAATACACTCTAAAGAAAATGATGTAATTGTTGAATTCATTTGGCAGATCTCATAAACCCTTCAGCGCAGCAGGACGTGGTTAAGTTTTTGAGATTCCTTGACCTACGTCCGGAATGACGTAGTTTGTTTGGAGCTGCGAGTTATCATTTTATCATAGATTTTATTACAAATTAGGGTGTCATCCTAAACTTGATTCAGAATCTCTATCACCCCTTCAACTTAGCACAATATTTCTAGTAAGAGATCCCGGATCGGTGTCCGGGATGACGTCACTCGTGGAAGGGTTCCGGACCTGCTTCCACCAATAACACCATTTGCTTGGGCGTATGAACTCCCATTTCATCATAGATTTTACTACAAATTCGGGTGTCATCCTGAACTTGATTCAGGATCTCATAAACCCTTCAGCGCAGCAGGACGTGGTTAAGTTTTTGAGATTCCTTGACCTACGTCCGGAATGACAAAATTCGTTTTAGAGTATGAGTTTTAATTTTAACTTCAGGCTTTAAAGCAGCTTATGTCATTGTCGAACTCATTTGACGGATCTCATCAACCTTTCAGGCGCAGTGCATTGTAGTAAGTAAAGTAACGATCCCGGATCAGACCTCACGCAATGATAACAAAAATGACTTATAGTAAATTACCATAAAAAAAAGGTAGAAGACTATATAATCTTCTACCTTTAATATTTTATATTATCATGAAAGCTTTACAAGCTTTTTGATAAATTCTAGATTCTAAAATTAGATATCGTATCTTAGACCTAGTGAGAAACCAGTAGCATTCAATGCGCCTTTGATTTTTCCACCACCTTTAACTTTAATACCGCCAGTTTTTAGACCTCTCCAGTTATAAGCTAAATCTAAGTTTAGGCCAGGAGTAACTTCAGCAGAAGCTCCTAAACTAAGCTGATAAGCAAAGCCTGCCTGCGCAGCAATTTTAGTTTTCTGAGTTGTTTTATGATTTATTGAATCAGCAGTTTCCACGTATTTAACATTTCCGCTTACAATACCTATACCAACACCAGCTCCACCATAAAGTTTAGCCATTCCTAAATCTAGGAAGTCATAATAGCCATTTACCAAAATATTATGAATGTGATAATCTACGGAAAACTTTTGATTTAATTTTGTTCCTGCAGGTACCGCTTTACCAGTATCAAATGCTAATTTTGCAGCTTGAGACGCATTAAGTTTGGTCGATATCTTCTTATCATGACCAGCATTACCGAAATAATGGTAGCTTAAATCTACTCTTGCTGCTTCGTCGATATTATAACCAGCACGTACACCGAAGAAACCCATATTGCTCCCTGTTACTGTTAGTTTTTTTTCAGAAACATAAGTTTTTCCTTCTGTTTTTAAATCAATCAGTCTGTGCCAACCACCTTCAAGGCCAACATAACCGATATTGCTTGTATAGCCAGAAACAGCGTCAGATACGCTAGAAGCAGCGCTTGAAACAACATTTGAGTGTCCGCCACAGCAATCACTTGCAAAAGCTGAACCATTAAAAGCAACTAAAGCTGCTGTTGTT
>JAHDBQ010000119.1:3107-3870 GCA_020630305.1 Alphaproteobacteria bacterium
CCTTATTAATATTAAATTATAATTCTAAAATTTTACGCTTGACTCTTTAACTACAATAGCAGCCAGGCGTCAAAACGAGTCTTATTATTAACATTGTT
This sequence comes from Alphaproteobacteria bacterium, assembly GCA_020630305.1. Lineage (GTDB taxonomy): Bacteria > Pseudomonadota > Alphaproteobacteria > Rickettsiales > Rickettsiaceae > Megaera_A. Next base: position 3,206 of record JAHDBQ010000119.1, read on the forward strand.
TCAAAAGGATTGCAATAGGCTACCCCCAAAAAAAATTATAAAAAATCCTCTTTGTTGCATAAATGATACTAATATAAGCAGTGTATTTTACATAAAAGCTATCATCTCATCATAGCAGTTATTCACCACAAAACTAAAAAAGTAATTGCACTTGGGGGAGTATTTTAATATATTATGTGAATCTATAACTTACATTTAATAAGTACTTTAATATGAATAACATCCTAAATTATAAAAATTCTAGCGGAATGGTAATATTGGCAATAATTATGTTTTGTGCAAATATTGCGTTTGCCTCTGATTACCCACAGTCAAGATCAGAAAAAGAAATCAAAGAGATGGGATCTCTGTTTGACATTGGATCAAATTCAGGTGAACCAAACCAAGGAAAAAATATTCAAGCCACTGCAAAGCAAGGCAATAAAAAAGAAAGCACTAGCAAACAAAATAAATTATTTACAGCTGCGCTGGAAGTTTTAAAATTTGCACCATTACAGTCAGCAGATAACTCAGCTGGGATTATTATTACGCAGTGGCATGCTCCAGAAGGTTCTACTGATAAGCAAATTCAAATTACCGTTAAAATAGACGGTGCAGAAATTGACCATAAAAACATCACTGTAATTGCTCTTGAGAAGAAAAAGATCAAAGATAAATGGTCTGCA
>JAHDBQ010000120.1 GCA_020630305.1 Alphaproteobacteria bacterium
AAGGCTTGCCGCTAGGGATGCAATTTGTCGCCCCGGCATTTGACGAGTATAACTTATTAAAGGCAAGCGCAGTTATCGAGCGCGCAAATGGCAAAGATAAATTCATCGCTGGAGGTTTTTAATATGGCATATATAACAGGAAATACAGGTGAGTGGGAGTATGTTATTGGGCTTGAAGTTCATGCACAAATATCTTCTAACGCTAAATTATTCTCTCAAACAGCAACTGAATTTGGCGCGCTGCCCAATAGCCAGGTTTCGCTGATTGACGCAGCATTGCCAGGGATGCTTCCGGTGCTTAATGAATATTGCGTAGAGCAAGCGATTAAAACAGGCCTCGGCATTCAAGGGACGATAAATAAAGTTTCGGTGTTTGACCGTAAAAATTATTTCTACGCAGACTTGCCGCAAGGCTATCAGATATCACAATTTTATCTACCGATTGTTGAAAATGGTGAAATAAATATAGTACTTGAAGATGGTTCGGATAAAAAAATCCGCGTGAATCGTATTCATTTAGAGCAAGATGCGGGGAAAAGTATTCATGACCAGCATCCTGAATATAGCCTGATTGACCTAAACAGATCTGGAATTGCTCTGATGGAGATCGTTTCTGAACCGGATATCAGGTCCCCTTACGAAGCTGCAGAATATGTGAAGAAGCTAAGGAGCATCCTCCGCTATGTTGGATCCTGTGATGGTAATATGGATCAAGGCTCCATGCGCTGCGATGCAAATATTTCTGTAAGAAAGCCGGGCGCGGAATTTGGCACAAGATGCGAAATTAAGAATGTAAACTCAGTTAAAAATATCGTAAAAGCGATTGAGTATGAGGCGTACCGCCAGGTTGAGATCTTAGAAAGCGGCGGGAAAATTGATCAAGAAACTAGATTGTTCGATGCAAATACCGGCGAAACTCGTACCATGAGAAGTAAGGAAGATGCGAATGATTATCGCTATTTCCCAGATCCTGACCTGCTACCTGTAGTGGTTGAAGATGAGCTCATTGAAAAAATGCGCGGCGAGCTTCCTGAGCTTCCAGACGAGAAAATAGCCCGTTATGTTAGTGATCTTGGCCTTAGTAATTACGATGCAGAAGTGCTAGTTGCCACAGAAGAAACTGCAAAATATTTTGAAGAAGCTTGCAAGGGGACTAACGCAAAAACAGTTGCAAACTGGATTACTAGCGAGCTATTTGGCAGATTAAATAAGCATTCAATCCCTTTAGATGAGTGTAAGATTAAGCCAGAAATGATCAAAGAAATGGTAGCACTTATAGAAGATGGAACCATCTCTGGAAAAATTGCTAAGACAGTTTTCGAGGAGATGTTTGAAAGCGGTAAAGGCGCGTCAGTGATTGTTGAAGAAAAAGGACTGAAGCAAGTTTCTGACCGCGGATCTATTGAACCCATTATTGACGAGATTATCGCTGCAAACCCAGACTCTGTAGAGGCTTACCGAGGTGGCAAGGATAAGTTATTTGGGTTCTTTGTCGGACAGGTTATGAAAAAGACTGGCGGCAAGGCTAGCCCACAAATGGTAAATGAATTGCTGAAAGAAAAATTATAAATTAAATAAGGTTGTAAATTAGCGAGGCCCTGAATATGACGGTAAAAATTCATAGTAAAAGTGATTTTGAAAAAATGAGAGTGGCGGGCAATCTGGCCGCAGAAACACTGGATTTTATTACGGAGCATGTTCAGCCTGGCGTAACTACTGATAAGCTAAATGATTTGTGTCATGAATTTATAACAAGTAATGGAGCGATTCCTGCTCCGCTTAATTATCGCGGATTTCCAAAGTCGATTTGTACTTCTATAAATCATGTTGTGTGCCACGGTATACCCTCTGATAAAAAACTAAAAAATGGTGATATCGTAAATATTGACGTCACAGTTATCGTAGATGGGTGGCATGGGGATACTAGCCGCATGTATTATGTTGGTGATGTTGGTGTAAAACAAAAGCGCCTGACGCAAGTGACTTACGAGGCAATGATGATCGGTATTGAAATGGTAAAACCTGGTGTGAAGCTTGGTGATATTGGCAATGCAATTCAGCGCTATGCCGAGAAGCATAATTATTCTGTCGTGCGTGACTATACCGGACACGGCATTGGTATGGTATTCCATGATGAGCCAACAGTGCTGCATTATGGTAAGGCTGGAACAGGATTAGTGCTTGAAGAAGGAATGTTTTTTACAATAGAGCCGATGGTAAATGCGGGTAGGTACGAAACTATCCTGAGTAAATTTGACAACTGGACTGTAACCACCAGAGACAAATCGCTATCAGCTCAGTTCGAGCATACTGTGGGAGTAACAAGCGATGGGGTAGAGATTTTCACGCAGTCCCCAAAGAAACTATTTTATCCGCCATATGAATAAAAAGGGAGACAAAAAAGGGGAAGAGTCTCAAGAGCAAAAGCATTATGTGGGGCATAGAGCACGTATGAAGGCTAAGTTTCTTGGCGCTGAAGAGACCTCGGTATTTAGCGATTATGAATTGCTGGAACTGATGCTTTTCCAGGCGGTTCCAAGGAAGGATGTTAAACCTCTTGCTAAAGATATATTGAAGAAATTTGGTGGATTTAATCAGGTGATTAATGCTTCAAAACAACAGCTTCTTGCAATTGACGGCGTGACAGAGAATATATATTTGCAGTTTAAGATATTGCAAGAATTGATTACCCGGATTTTTTATAACGAAATAAAGCAGAAAAATTTTATCAGCTCATGGAGTGCATTGGTTGATTATTTGCGCTTTGGGATGGGGTGTCTGAAGACTGAGCAGTTCCGTATTTTATTTTTGAATCAAAAAAATATGCTAATTGAAGATGAAATAATCTCGAAAGGAACAGTTGATCAAACCCCTGTTTACATACGCGAAGTTATTAAACGGGTTTTATTCCACGAGGCATCTTCGATTATTCTAGTGCACAACCACCCGAGCGGCAATACAAAGCCATCGGAAGCGGACATTGAGCTTACCAAAGAAATTGCCAAAGCTTGCAAATGCATTGGCGTTAATGTGCATGATCATGTTATTATCGGCGGCAATAATTACTACAGCTTTAAATCTAACCTCTTGATGGATAGTGCAGAAATTTGAGCATTTCTTTAATTAATAACGTCGCCCTGATTTTCAGTATCCCCGATTTCTTCAACTCTATTCTCTAATTGATCATTTGTATTTCCAAGTATAAAGTCATGCGGCGATAAAAAAGACATTATATAATGCATTATTTCTGTAGGAAGGTCAGAGATATGACAACCATCTTCAGCATCATCAGAACGCTTCAATTCTTTGCAAACCCCAGCCATTTGGAAAGCGTTATCATTAAAATATATAGAGGTAATATATTCCTTGATTAATTTATTAACAGCATTTTCTCCAACTTTATTAATAAGTAAAGATTTGTCGCAATACATCAGGCGAATAAAGCTATGCATATTAATTACTTTTTCTGCGTCTCCTGCTTTGCTATTTTCTAGCAAGTTTTTAGCTAAATTTGTAAGCAAATCTATGTTTCTAGTTAGGTATTCTTGTTCTTTTATTTCTGCTTCGGTGTCAAAATCACAAAAAAAGTTTGTTTTTGTAATATATGTATTACCTTTAAGAATATCTAGATATTTGATCATTTCATTATCGCTAAAAGTTTCACGATTTATACTGATATCACAGTTAGTAATTAATTTGCTATCTTTAATTTTACTTATCAAAGCTTTAGCACCGTCATCAGTTATGTTATTACCAGAAAAATCAAATTTGCTAAGTTTGGGAAGGTTTATAATCCAAGCCAATGATTTAGCACCTTCATCGCCTATATTATTATTGCTAAGATCTAGTGATTTAATAGACATGCTC
>JAHDBQ010000121.1 GCA_020630305.1 Alphaproteobacteria bacterium
ATGGTCTGCAAATTATAAATCTCTTACTATAGAGTCTGTCTTGAAAAGCCAGATAATTGCAAAAGCTAAAGAAACTAAATAATTCCAAAACAAAAATAATCATAAAATGAATAAGGCAATCGAAACTAAATGGCAGAAAGCCTGGGATGAAAACCAGGTTTTTATAGCTTCTAATGACTCTGACAAACCAAAATATTACGTCCTTGAGATGTTCCCTTACCCTTCTGGTAAGTTCCATGTTGGGCATTTGCGTAATTATGCAATTGGTGATGTTATCGCAAGATACCTTAATTCAAATGGCTACAATGTTTTGCACCCAATGGGCTGGGATGCGTTTGGTCTGCCGGCTGAGAATGCGGCGATACTAAATAACACTCACCCTGGCGACTGGACTTATAAAAACATCGACAAAATGCGCGACCAGTTAAAATCAGTGGGAATTTCATATGATTGGGACCGAGAAGTTGCAAGCTGCTCACCAGATTATTACAAGCATGAGCAACAATTTTTTATTGATCTTTTAGAAAAAGGCCTAGCTTACCAAAAGGAGTCCTCGGTAAATTGGGACCCGGTGGACAATACCGTGCTTGCTAATGAGCAAGTTATAGATGGCAGGGGATGGCGCTCAGGCGCTTTGGTCGAGAAAAAATATCTAAAGCAATGGTTCTTGAAGATCACCGATTATGCTGATGAGCTACTTGATGATATTGACACTTTAAAAGACTGGCCTGAGAGTGTAAAAACTATGCAGCGCAACTGGATTGGCAAATCCGAAGGTGCAAAGTTTCATTTTACAATAGACGGCGCACGCGATAAAATAGAAGTATATTCCACGCGCCCAGAGGTGATATTCGGGGCGAGTTTTGTGGGGGTTGCTTATAACCACCCAATCTTAGATTCCATAGAGAAGACTGAAGAAATTAGAAGCTTCATAGAAAAATGTTCGCAAAATTCAACAGCAGAGTCAGACCTTGAAAAGGCAGAGAAGGAATGTGTATTTACCGGGCTATATGCTACTCACCCATTTGATTCTGCTCGCAAAGTGCCAGTAGTAATTGCCAATTTTGTACTGATGGATTACGGAACTGGTGCGGTTTATGGCTGCCCTGCGCACGATCAGCGCGACTATGAACTTGTACAAAACACAAAAGACCTAGAGATTACTCAGGTAGTTACCAATGCTGAAGATAATATCGATTTAACTCAAGAAAGTTATGATTACCTTGAGAATGATGTAATGATAAATTCTGATTTTCTTGATGGCCTAACAGTTCTAGAAGCAAGAAAAAATGTGATCCAGAAATTCGAGGAAATAAATATAGGCACAGGCGAGGTGAATTTCCGTCTGCGCGATTGGGGCGTTTCCCGTCAGCGCTATTGGGGTTGCCCGATACCTATAATTTACTGCGATGATTGCGGCACTGTCCCGGTACCAAATAAGGATCTGCCAGTAGAATTGCCAAAAGATGTAAGCTTTGACAAGCCAGGAAACCCTCTTGATCATCATCCATCGTGGAAGCATACTTCTTGCCCAAAATGCTCTAAAGACGCGCTTCGCGAGACTGACACATTCGATACTTTCTTTGAATCTTCTTGGTATTTCACGCGCTTCTGCGACAATAAATCTGAAGAGATGGCGAATAAAAAAGCGTGTGATCATTGGCTGCCAGTTGATCAATATATTGGCGGTATCGAGCATGCTATTTTACATTTATTATATGCAAGATTTTTTACTAAAGCTATGGCCGATATTGGCTATGTCTCTGTGCGCGAGCCTTTTAAGAAGCTGCTTACGCAAGGTATGGTTCTGCACGTAACCTACCAAAAAACAGATGGAAGCTGGGTGCATCCGGATGATGTTATTACCAAAGATGGGAAATTTTATCATCGTGAAACTAACGAAGAAATTCGACAAGGTAAGATCGAAAAAATGAGCAAGTCCAAGCTGAACGTTATCGACTTGGAGCAAATGCTTGAGTCGCACGGGGCTGATGCAATTCGTATGTTTGTGCTTTCTGACTCGCCTGCTGAGAAGGATCTAGAATGGTCTGATCAAGGACTTGATGGCTGCAGCAAGTTTATTTCTAAATTAGTAAGTACAGTTTCTAAGTTAAGTGATTTAACGGGTGGGGCTGCAAAAAACGAAAAGCTACAAACGCAACTTCACCAGACCATTAAAAATGTCTCTGATGATATTATAAGCTATCGCTTAAATAAGGCGATTGCACGAATCAGAGAATTATTCAATGCATGCCTTAGTGAAATTTCTAGCAAAGAATGTGACGCGGCGGGCGTCTTGGAATGCATTAAAGTTATTTTGCAGCTACTAAACCCATTCATACCTCACATTACAGAGGAATTATGGCAGCAAATAAGTGACGGTGAGCCCATATATAAAACCAGATGGCCAAAAGCTGATGAGTCAAAATTGCAGTCGCAAAGCGTCGTGATGGCCATTCAGGTTAAGGGCAAGCTACGTGCTACTCATGAATTTTCTGTAAATGCATCGCAGGAAGAAATAAAGGAAATCGCTGTAAACCTGCCTTCTGTTGCCAAGCATATTGATGGCGCAGAAATTAGAAAAATTATAGTAGTCCCAAAAAAGATTGTAAATATAGTGGTATAATTTAAAAACTAAAGCTACATAAATTGCTTTAGTGAATTTTTAGAGGTTTAGTTATGAGATGCCCATTTTGCAAAGAGAATAATAGTTCTGTAAAAGATTCTAGAGAAAGCTTTCAAGGCGCTGTAATTCGTCGTCGCAGAGAATGCCTAAAATGCAGCGGTAGATTCACAACCTTTGAGCGCCTGCAACAAACGGAGCTTGTCGTGGTAAAAAGAAGCGGCACTAAAAAGCCTTTTGATAGAGATAAAATTTTAAAAGCAATTACTATAGCACTTAGAAAAAGAAATTTTACCGCAGAAGAGATAGAAAAAATTACTGATAATATTACTCTGCAAATAGAAAGCAGTAGCTCTAGAGAGATAAAGTCTCGCGCTATTGGTCAATTAATTATGGCTGAACTTGCAAAAATAGACCATGTTGCATATATTAGATTCGCCTCTGTTTACAAAGATTTTTCTACCTTACAAGATTTTGCTAAATTCATAAATAAAATGCAGGAAAGCTAGTTTTTTTACTAATTCGATTTGACAATCTTTTCTTAAGAAGCTCTAAAAAAACTAAATAATCTATAAAAATGTGTTACACAAATCACTAGCCTAAGCTAGTTAAGCTAAATCCCTCTTTTGTTTTAAGTAATTATAATTAATTTATGTTACAGTTATAAAATATAAATATTTAAAGATATTATGGCGGGAAGTAAAAAAGAAACCAAGCACATAAACTATAATCAAACTCATTTATTAGAGCAAATGCAAAGATATTTGCATTTGCAAATGAAACAGAAGCCTACGCAATATAAGCAGGAGGATGTAGATCCAATCATTGAAACATTGGGAAGTGGTCACTGTCTTGGCTTTTCAAGCTTGTGGGGCAAGTGCATGCTTGAAAATAATGAGAAGAAATTTCTAGATACATTTAAAGATGTTGCTACCTGGGATGCTCTTGAGATTACGCCTGAAATAGAAAAAAAATTTGAAACAGCTATTTCAGTAGCTAGGTTTACTCAGGTTGATGGTTTAGATAAAGAAAAAGATGATTGGAACAAAGATCGTCACGAATTACCAAACTCACCTGATTCAGAAATTAATAATCTGCACAATTTAAATCAATATGATTTTGAGAAAACATTAGAAGATAAAGATATCGTATTATTTAATAGAATTCTTGCTGGCTTTAATAGTAAAAAACAATATTATAACTATATGAAAGAATTATTTGAACTAAGCAAGGGCAATGTA
>JAHDBQ010000122.1 GCA_020630305.1 Alphaproteobacteria bacterium
AAGCACTTTGCAAAAAAGAACAAAAAAACGCTTAATATATGTTTTGCTGATGCTATCTTTATGCTCTTTTGGAGTGTATATAATATTATCTAATTTGAAAGATAATATTATTTTCTTTCACCCGCCTTCTGAAATTGCCAAAATTAAAGATAAAAAACTAAAAGTGAGAATTGGTGGACTTGTAAAAAAGGACTCCGTCAAAAAGATTACGAACACAAAAATATCATTCACTCTTACTGATTATAAAGCAGAAATTGTAGTAGAATATGATGGCATATTACCTGCATTATTCCGTGAGGAGCAGGGCATAATAGCCGAAGGTTACTTGCAAGAAAACAAGCCCGGAGAATGCTTTGTAGCTAAAAAATTACTTGCCAAGCATGACGAGAACTATGCTCCGCCGGAAAAAACCACACAAGAAAAATACTAATTAATGAATTATACCCCCTATTATCACAGAACAATCCTCTTCTTGTATAGAAATATATTCTATAACTTTAGCCAAAGCAAAATTACCCTTTCTCTTGCGCAATCTACAGGAGTTTTTCCATCTTGATCCTGGCTTTGCAAGCTCAAACCAAAATTCAATAAAGCAGATATAGAGCTTACATTATTCTTTTCTGCAGCAATATGTAATAATGTTTTTTCCTTATTTTGCAAATATATAAACGACGCATTTTCAAAAGAAAAACTATCTGTAGAGTTAAAACAATCTCTTAACTCTGGATTTCCTACTAAAAAATCAACTACCAATCCAAAATCTTTTGCTGTTGCTATACATTTATTATTCTTTGAAACCCCAATTCGCCCTATATTATTTATTTTTAAAACCCATCTGCATTAGAATCATATACATACCCGCTGCAAACAACCTCCTCTAAGGAGACTGCCAAATCAAAATAGCCAAGTTTATTTGCTGTTTCTGCAGGAGTTTCACCAAATCTGTTTGTTTCAAATTGATTCGCTCCGTGGCCTATTAATAATCCGGCCGCATCTTTGTTATTTTCTATTGCAGCAATATGCAGAAGAGATCCACCATTTTCTGTTGTAGAATTTGCTGAAACCATATGTTCTTCAAGCAGGTGATTAAGCAGATTTAAATTTCCAGACCTTATAGCCATTTCAGCGAATAGTCCAAGATCTATGTAACCATAATTGAACTTTATGTCATTAATCACATCAGGATTATCCCGTAAGAAATTACATAATTTATGCATACCTGTATCTTTATTTTGTTGTTTTGACACCCTATAACCTCTACTTATTTATTAATACCTATATTCCCAGATATAGTAAATTACTTATGAATAAAAAAATAGCGCATACTTTAGTCTAAAGCAGGCGCTATTTTAGAATTTTTTCTAGTATTAAAGCATTTCGCTTTTAAATACTATAATCACTGATAAAACTTATCTTAGTGATGTTACACCTCTACGGTTTTGAGCCCATGCAGCTTCGTTACTACCCATAACTGCTGGTCTTTCTTTACCGTAAGAAATTGTGTCTAGACGAGAAGCGTCAACACCTTGAGCTGTCAAGAAAGCATGCACAGCTGCTGCTCTTTTTTCACCAAGTGCTACGTTGTACTCTCTTGTACCTCTCTCATCACAGTGACCTTCAACAGTTGCATTGAATAGACCATGACCGTTTAACCACTCAGCTTGACGAGCTAAAGTAGCCTGACCTTCTGATGAAAGTGTTGAGCTGTTAAGAGCGAAATATACAATATTTCCAACATTTTGTTCGAAATCAGCGATATGTCTTGCTCTACACTCACCTTCTGTATAGTTGCTAGAAGAGCTGCTTCCAGTACAACCAGATAGTAAAAAGATAGCAAATAGTGCTACTGTAATTTTTCTTATCATAACTAATTCTCCATATGATTTTATAGTTTATAAACAATAAAAATTACCCTGCGCATCAACACACAAGGATAATTACTTAAGAGTATATATCAGATTTTTAAGATTTTCAAAGGAAAAATGTAGGAAAGATGTGATTTATTATTAAGCCTCCTGCGTAAAAATATCACCCCCATATTGCGCCATCAAACAACAACACCCTTCAAACCCGCATTAAACTTCCATTTTCAAGCCATAATATCATTTTTATTATTTCTTTTTCTTTATAAATTTGCTGTATCATTTTTTCATAATCACCTAGCTGTTTTTGATAACTTTCTGGCACTTTGCCCGCTTTGTTTGGTGGTTTTTTGTCGGATTTATAATCAATAATTATAATTTCTTCCTTTTTAAAAACCAACAAATCTATTCTTTTTAATTTATATTTTTCATCCCTATATTCTCCAACCGACACTTCTGTAGAAAATTCATGAGACACCAATTTGGCAAACTCTTTATTAGCAATAATTTTTATTATGCTTGCATTCATTTTTTTCTGATCTACCTCTTGTAAAGATTTTATTAGATAATGTTCGTTCATCAATGTGAGATCTTTAGCAAGCAGAGCATCTTCTATTATTTTATGAAAGATAAGACCATATTCAATTGCGCTGTTGGTAATAAAAGCAAATGGCGCATCTGAATCTTTTTTTATCGGCAATGCTTCTTTGGGCTCAAAAAATTCAACATCCTCAACACTTTCTACAATGGGGCGTTTTGTACCTTGAGCCACCTGACTTAAAACCTGCTCACCGTAAACAAGACACCCATCTTTTTTCAGTTCAGCCAGATGAAGCATAGAGTTTTGTACTAAATTATACCAACAATTATCCGGCAAAGCACGCCCACCTTGATATCCGCAAACAATAAGCCTATCCTCTGCTCTAGTCATCCCTACATAAAGAAGCCTTAAATATTCAGCTAGCGCTTTATCTTTTTCTGTTTGCTTTAGCTCGTTGTAATATTCTGGCGCCTGGTCTGATTTTTTTGCAGAAAAAACCTCCCCTTTCTCATTCCAGTAAAAACGCTGGGCAGTAGAAGGGGTAGAGGTTGTATCACACATAATTACGATCGGCGCCTGCAGACCTTTAGCCGCATGAGTTGTCATAATACGCACATCATCTGCAGAAGACCCGTCGCGCTTTATAGAAGACTCACTGCCCTCGGCCCAGAACACAAACTTCTGTAGCGAAGTACTCTCCGATGCCGCATAATTAATCGCCGCATATAATAATTCATCAATAGCGTCATTACTATCAGGCCCGCAATTGGCATTCAATTTTTTGCGAAACCCCATCACATCTACAAGATGCTGAAAAAACTCCCCGACATGCTTTTTCTTATAAAGTTCAAGAAAAGACCTCAGTCTTTCATATAAATACGCATAATCCGCAAGCTCTTTATTTTCATTTAAGAAAGACCATATACACTCCTTCCCCCGGCTTGTAGATATCTTATATAAAAGAGCTTCCGGCACCATTAACATTGGGCTTTTAAGAAGCGATGCTAGGTTAAGATCATCCTGCGGGTTAATGACAAACTTAGCAGCAGAGAGAAGGTCCCTTGCAGCCAAGCTTTCCTTCAATATGATGCGATCAATTCCTGCAACTGCAACTTGCTCTTCTTGCAAAGCTTTAATTACGCTTTTGGTAAATTCATCTCGCGTGCGAAATAAAATCATGAAGTCAGATGGAGCTACCTGCTTGCCAGTTGCTGGCATTACTATTTTAGAATCTAAAGTCTCCTTTATAAATCCAGCTATTTTCTCTGCTAAATTAATTTTGGCGCTGCTAGCATCTTCGGTGATTTGCAAAGGCCAGAATAAATCCTCTTTTTCCATGCTTTGCTCAAGCGGCCAAATCTCCACGCTACCGCTTGAAGATTTTCTAAAAGGAATCATCTTGGTCATATCGGGCGTAAACATACCTGGCATAT
>JAHDBQ010000123.1:0-1957 GCA_020630305.1 Alphaproteobacteria bacterium
AATTATCTCGTGTTTTTGGCATTAGTGATTTTTTGTCCAGAATAATATCTAGCAGGGTAGATTCGCTTGATCATGCTGAGAGCTATTTAGATCCAAAAATTAAATCATTATTACCGGATCCATTCCATCTAAAGGACATGGATCTGGCAGTTGATAGGCTAGTTAAAGCAATTTCTTTGAAAGAGAAAATTTGTATCTTTGCTGATTATGATGTAGATGGAGCTACCTCATCTGCTCTCATTAAGAATATTTTAAGACAAATTCGAATTGATTCCGATATATACGTACCAGATCGCATAGCCGAAGGTTATGGTCCAACCGTTGAGGCAATGCAAAAAATCAAAGATAGAGGTACATCTCTTATAATTACAGTTGATTGCGGAAGTGTTGCTTTTGATGCACTTGAACATGCATCAAAGCTCGGGATGGATGTAATTGTAGTTGATCATCATATTAGTATGGATGAGCTTCCAAAAGCTATTGCTGTGATTAATCCAAATAGACTTGATGAAACGAGTGAATATAAAAATTTAGCTGCAGTTGGAGTTTCATTCTTATTTCTTGTAGCTCTTATTTCCAGACTGAAAAAAAATAATTATTTTGCAAAGAATAATATTACTCTGCCAAACCTTATGAACCAACTTGATATCGTAGCTCTAGGTACGGTTTGTGATGTTATGCAGCTAACAGGGCTTAATAGAGCATTTGTTGCGCAGGGTTTAAAAGTAGCTAGAGCTAGGGGTAATATTGGTTATAAAACTCTGTGTGATGTTGCGGGTATTCAAGAAGCAATTAACGGTTATCATCTAGGTTTTATTTTAGGACCAAGGATTAATGCAGGTGGAAGAGTTGGCAAATCTTCCTTAGGAGCAAATTTACTTTCCACAACTTCTACAAGTGATGCAATGAGGATGGCTGAAGAACTTGATATTTATAATCAGGAGCGCAAGTCAATAGAGCTGGCTATTCTTGATGAAGCAATGGAAAAAGCAAGAGAGCAAGAAAATGATGCTATGCTTTTTATTGAAGGAGAAGGTTGGCATCCAGGTGTAATTGGAATAGTAGCAGGAAGGCTTAAGGAAAAATATAACAAACCCACAGCAGTAATTGCAGTTAATGAAGGAGTTGGCAAGGCATCGTGCAGGTCAGTAAGAGGAGTTGATTTTGGCTGTAAAATAATTGAAGCAAAGCAAAAAAACCTATTAATAGCTGGAGGAGGGCATTCTATGGCTGCTGGTTTTACTGTCAGAGCTGATATGATGCAAGAACTCAAGAGCTTTTTAAATAGAGAGTTTAGAAAAGCTCTGTCAGGATCCGACATTCATCTGCAAGAACAATATGCCCTAGAATTAACAAGTTCAGCTGCAACTCTTGATCTTGTTTCTGAGATTAATATTATGGAGCCATTTGGCAACGGAAATCCTGCACCTATATTTAGATTTTCAAATGTATATGTACTTAAAGCAGATATAGTAGCATCAAAGCATATTAGAGTTATGTTTGCTCCTTGTCGAGATTCTCATGGCTCAAAAACTATATCTGCAATTGCATTTAATGTTGTTGGAGGAGAGTTAGGAAATGTGTTATTATCACGTAAATCTTACAATTTATCAGTATTTGGTACATTGAAAATCAATAGTTGGCAGGATAGAGAAACAGTGCAACTACAATTAAAAGACTTAGTTATTGAGAGTTAATCATGAAAAAAGTAGCTGTAATTTTCATTACTTTTATATTTTTTGCAATAAGTTCATATGCACAAAGTTCTAGTAATAATGAGCACTGGCAAAATTATATTTTTGCAAGAATTGGTGAGCGTAATTACTATCTACATGAAAAAGTTAAAACACTTTTTCCAAACCAATGCCCAAATTGCCGAGCGTTTTCTTTTGGAGCAGGTCCAGGCAATGAAGTTATTGATCTTATTAAAAATGGGTGGGATGTTACAGCATCTGAT
>JAHDBQ010000123.1:1967-2197 GCA_020630305.1 Alphaproteobacteria bacterium
GGCAAGGTTATAGAAGAACGAGCTAAAATGCATTACGGAAAATTTTCGTTTCAAAATCGTAAATTTGGAGATGAAAGAATGCGTGGAAAATATGATTATTTCTTTTCATTTTTTGCCTTGCCATTTGGAGATAAAAAGAAAGTATTCCAGCTTATAAGACATATGTCTTTATATAGTAAGCAAAAAAGTTTAGTTGCTCTAAACTTTTTTGGCCCTACACATGATTTTGT
>JAHDBQ010000123.1:2207-3834 GCA_020630305.1 Alphaproteobacteria bacterium
AGATATTAGAAAGCTAATGCGCTCTAATAGATTCCAAATTTTATATTTTATGCACAGAATTTACGATAAGCCAGACACTGAAGGCAATATTATTCATTGGGATGTTTTTGATGTGATCGCACGTAAAAAATAATCTATTTATTCCGCAGTACGTTGATCTTCAGAATCATCCATACGAATTATTATATCGTCAATTTCTTCTGACAGCTGTGCAAAGCTGCTTTCAGGAAGATAGTACCCAACGATTTTATCTGAAAAAACTAGTAGTAATGCGGCTGAAACTGCTATTAGTGCAAGAATTGTTGTCATAATGACCCCCGTATATTAGTATATTTTTTAAATACTTACATACCGATCCCTATAAACAAGACTTTAATAGTTATTTGTTAATTTTTAGTTAACAGTAAGCTTATTAATAAAATAAATTTTATTGCTTAATTGACCTATTACTTAATAAAATGTAATATGTAGCCTAAACTTAATAAAAATTTCAACTATAATGACAAAACGCGCAATTGTAAGTAATAAGCTAGTATTTAAAGGTTCACATGGAGATGATTTGGTTGCTAGGCTCGATTCACCAGAACAGCCTGAAGCATATGTTCTATTTGCTCACTATTTTACTGGTAATAAAGATATTAGTGCTCTGGGGCGGATATCGAGAGCTTTAAACCAGGCTAATATAGCATTATTTAGATTTGATTATACTGGTCTTGGCGCAAGTGGAGGAGATTTTGCCAATACTAATTTTACATCTAATGTAAATGATTTGATCGCAGCTGCAGATTTTATGCGAGAAAATTATAAAGCTCCTCAAATAGTAGTTGGACATAGCTTAGGTGGTACTCCTGCAATTGCAGCGGCTTCATTTATTCCTGAGATCAAGGCGGTTGCAACGATTGGATCACCATGTGATACTGCTCACGTTCAACATAATTTTGCAAACCATATAGATGAGATAAAGACACGAGGAGAAGCGGAAGTTGTATTAGGTGGACAAAAATTTAATATTAGAAAACAATTTCTTGATGACATTTGCAATCAAGATATGCCAAGTAAAATTGCAAATTTGAAGAAGGCTCTTTTGGTCATGCATTCACCGATTGATCAGACAGTTGGGATCGAAAATGCTCAAAGGATCTATGAATTAGCAAAACATCCGAAAAGCTTTATTTCTCTTGATAAAGCAGACCATTTGTTGATGAAAAGTCCTGCTGATAGTAGATATGTTGCATCTGTGCTTGCAGCATGGGCAAGTAGATATTTGGATCAATAAATTAAGCTTCTACTACTGTAGGAGGAAAGCTTGAACCTACAATATCAATTGTTTCTTTGGTGTCTGTCTCAAGATCAAGTTCAATTACAATTTCAATAATTTCAACAGGCATGCATATTCTTACTAATTCTAGTAGTCTTGCATTACCTGCTGTTTTAGCTATTTCATAGCAATCTAAGCCATTTGGATCTAGAATTGCTGGATTAGCTCCAAGGTTCAAAAGAGCTCTAGCTATTTTTAAATCCCCAGCAGCACATGCAGTATGTAGTGCGGTGTAACCATCTATTGCATGATCTAGATCAACATCGCATCTTGCTAGAATTTTCATAGCTGAATAAGATTTCTTAGAAC
>JAHDBQ010000124.1 GCA_020630305.1 Alphaproteobacteria bacterium
ATCTGGTTCTTACTAATTTATGTGCTCACAAAGAGCGAATATCCATGGGCCTTGGGCTTAAAGATTCCAACAGCCTTAGAGAACTAGGCGAGCTACTAGCATTCTTAAAAAACCCAGAGCCACCATCTTCTATCAAAGAAGCATTTTCTATGATGCCACTTGCTAAGCGTATTCTTTCTATGAACCCTAAAAAAGCTATCAGAGCTGCCTGCCAGCAGATTGTAATTAAGGATCCTGATCTCAGTATTTTACCAATCCAAAAATGCTGGCCAGGTGATGTGGGGCCTTTAATGACATGGCCACTAATAGTAACTAAAGGAATAGGCAACGAAAAAACAGATAATTATAATCTTGGAATTTATCGTATGCAGCCTATTGCTAAGGATAAGATGATTATGCGCTGGCTTAAGATGCGCGGCGGCGCTCAGCATCATAAAAAATGGCAAGATGCTGGCATAAAATCTATGCCAGCTGCTGCTGTAATTGGGGCGAATCCAGCGGTTACTTTATCTGCTGTTATGCCGATTCCAAATACTATGTCTGAATATAATTTTGCAGGGCTGTTGCAGAATAAAGCTGTTTCATTAGTTAAGTGCAAGACAATAGACCTTAAAGTTCCAGCTGATGCAGAAATAATAATCGAAGGTGAAATTAGCCTAACTGAATCCGCAAAAGAAGGGCCGTTTGGTGATCATACCGGCTATTATAATGACGTTGAAGAATTCCCGGTATTTCACGTCAAAGCCATAACAATGAAAAAAAATCCAATATATTTAAGCACATATACCGGCAAGCCACCTGATGAGCCATCTATCTTAGGCGAGGCACTAAATGAAGTTTTCGTGCCGCTTATTAAACAGCAATTCCCGGAAATTATTGATTTTTATTTGCCTCCTGAAGGTTGCTCTTATCGCTTTGCTATTGTTTCCATTAAAAAGACTTATGCAGGTCAGGCAAAAAGAATAATGATGGGTGTATGGTCATTCTTGCAGCAATTTATGTATACAAAATATGTGATAATAGTAGATGGTGACATCAATATTCGCGACTGGAAGGAAGTAATATGGGCAATTTCTACCAGAACGGATCCGAAAAGGGACGCTAGCTTTATCGAAAACTCTCCTATTGATTACTTAGACTTCGCCTCTGAAAAAGCAGGTTTGGGAAGCAAAATGGGAATAGATGCAACTAATAAAATTGGTGGTGAAACTAATAGGAATTGGGGTGAAACAATCGAAATGGATAAGGAAACTATAAAAAAAATAGATAAAATATGGAATAAATTATAGGCTTAATTTTATCTTCTTAGATACTGGCACAGCGCTTAAATATATAATATCACTCCTTTGATCAAAGAGTTTTATACAAAAGCCACCTTAATTCACCTTAAATTTCATCGGCGAATTCATTTAACTGATCTAATACAACCATCTAGTCATATATAGTAATTTACTATATATATTGTATATAAAGCAGAGATTATTGACCTCGCTCCCGTCAGTGGCATAATTTTGAGCTAACTTCAATATCAATACAGAATAATAATATTTTATTTATTTTTTTTAATAATTGTGTTTGACAATTAGATAATACTGTGTTAACATGCTGGACACAATGTATAATACATACGAAATATACATATAAAAAACATAAAGAAAAGGTAATAAAATGGTATTTTCAAAAGCTTTTAGCAGCTTATTTGGCTCAAGCAAGGATTGGTATAATTCTGCAAGAGACAACTTAAGCAATGCTAAAAACAATGTAATACGAAGCGGAAAAGATTTAGCTTCTATAGCGTCAATAATCTCAGGAAAAGAAATTAGCGAAGAATCTAAACAAGACATTCCTACTTCAAAAGAAATTGTTTTGAATCCTGCAAACATAACAGACAAAGCTCAAGAAGAACTCAATAAAGGGTATTTAAGTTCAGCTTATGATTCTGTGGCAAAAACTACAGCAATGACTGCTAAAGCCGCAACAACTGCAGCAGCAGTTTACAATGCACACAGCAATTACAGTCATTGTGCAGGTAAAGTTGTATCTCTTAATGCTGACCTTCATGCAGCAAACTACCTAACTAATGCATATGACTATCTAACAGGTAATAACACTGCATCATGGGCTACAACTGCAGCTGCAGCTGTAACGCAAAAAGCGGCAGAAACAATTGTAAACTACCCTGTTGCTTCAATGGTTGGAGGAATGGTTGTTGCTGGCGCTATTAGTATAATGGCTACACACCCAAAAGAAACTTTTGAAATTGTAAAGGCAGTTGGTTCAAGTGCTTATAACTTTATCAAAGCTGGCGCTAACTTAGTAACTGCAGCTGCAGATGCTGCAATTGGCTATGGCTTAGAAACAGTTGAATCAAAGCTAAAAGATTTTGATTCTTACTTTGAAAAGAACTTGATTTCAGCAGCACAAGAAACGGATAATACAGATTCGACTAATATTGAGCTTTCCGGTAAAGATCCAGGCGATTTTGAGATTAACGCTTTAACAGAAGCTTCGTAACATAAAATTCCTTATTAGTAATTTATATGCCATTCATTAATCTGGATGGCATTTTTTTTGCCTTAGTAAGATATTATACTAACATAAATTCTTCTAGAATCTAATGCTGCCTCAGTAAAAATACTCTAGCATTCAAAAACCAAGTCCTTACAACTTCCCTTCTTTATCAAGAGCGTAGAGATCATCGCAGCCGCCAATATGGTTACCATCAATAAAAATTTGCGGTACGCTTCTACGACCGCCTGCTTTTTCTATCATTTCGTTGCGCTCTGCTTCATCATCTGCATTAATTTCTGAATAATCATACCCTTTTCTTTTAAGGAGAGCCTTTGCCCTGACGCAATATGGACAAATTGTTGTGGTGTAGATAATAATTTCTTTCATAGTATTATTTTTAGTTTATAATAATCTTTTATATTTATAGTCAAATTTCAGTATTTATGTCAACAAACAATTTCAAAATAAGGTCAGAATATCAGCCAAGCGGGGATCAGCCAAAAGCAATTAAAGCTCTTATAGAAGGACTTAGCAATAAAGAAAAGTCACAGATGCTGCTTGGAATTACTGGTTCTGGGAAAACATTCACTATGGCGAATGTTATCGAACAGACTGGCCGCCCTGCCCTTATTATGGCCCATAACAAGACCTTAGCTGCGCAGCTATATTCTGAAATGAAGGACCTTTTTCCGGAAAACGCAGTTGAATATTTTGTATCATATTATGATTATTACCAGCCGGAAGCGTACATACCAAGAACCGACACATTCATTGAAAAAGACTCTTCTATAAACGAGCAGATCGATCTCCTGCGTCACTCGGCTACTCGCTCTCTTATGGAGCGAAGAGACGTGATTGTTGTCTCATCTGTCTCATGTATATACGGCCTTGGTTCGCCGGAACTATATTATCAGATGACCCTCAAGCTAGAGTCTGGCAAGGATTACCCTAGAAAGGAGTTCTTAAATCAGATAGTTGAGCTTCAATATGAGCGCAACGACATAGCCTTTGAGCGCGGGTCGTTTCGCGTTGTTGGAGAAAATATTGATATATTCCCTTCTCATTATTCAACGCGCGCTTGGCGCCTGTCTTTCTTTGGCGATGAGCTTGAATATATAGTAGAGTTTGACCCGCTAACCGGCGAAAAATTTCGTAAATTTGATGAAGTAACTTTATATGCAAACTCTCACTTTATAACTTCCAAAGAAGTTATAAATAAAGCAATTGTTGGAATCGAAGATGAACTGCAAGAAAGACTCCCAGAGCTAAAAGCTGCTGATAAATTACTTGAGTATTCAAGGTTAAATCAAAGAACA
>JAHDBQ010000125.1:0-1583 GCA_020630305.1 Alphaproteobacteria bacterium
CAGAACAGGTTATACGTAAAGAATTAAGTAAAAAACGTGGTGTAGTTACGACAAATACTGGTGGCGACTATAATGTTATTAAACATAATGAAGAATTACAGGCTAGATTAAATCTACTAGAGGTAAATGATAAAGAATTTGAAAACTTATCAGGTCTATATAATACGGAGCTATCTGGTACTGAAGATAAAAATATGTCAGGGGTAGCTATTAACTTGCGTGGAATTAATACTATGAATGCACAAAATCATATATTACTTGCTTACGATAATATGATGATTTTAGAAGGTATTAGTATTTTAAACATCTTCAAGTCTAATGATATTGGAAATATCAATATCAAATATAAACATGAGAATAAAAAACGAAATGTGCAGTTTGATTTAGAATATAAAACTTTAAGCTATGATGTTTATGTAGATACAGTATCTAATTTTAATAATACTGCTGAGGAAGACCGAACAAGGTTTGAAAGTTTATTACAATCACCTACTGGACAATTAGTGCTATCAAGCCCATATTTCTTACAAATAGCAGGTTATGATAGTAATAAGGCTCAAGAAATATCTGAAGAGTATTTAAGAATAACTATGGGGCAAGAAGGCTCACCTGAAGAAGAGAATTTAATTGAAGGCGAAGGAAATCCGATGCCTGAAAATATGGAGTAAAATATGAGCGATATTTTTGATATTAAGGAAGCTGTAGAGACAGTAAAGAATGATGATTTTAAAAAGAGTTTGTCTGATTTTGATAATACTGAAGAAAATACAGAGCAAAATTCAGAAGAAGATAATAGCGAGCAAGCTGAGTCTGAAGTAGAAAGTAAGCCATCTAAAAAAACTGTTAAAAAAGATACTAATCAACCGCCTAAGCTAAATTTGGAGTCTGAAGATATTGCCGATGAAGATTCTAATACTGAAGAGGCGGAAAGCGATACTAGTGATGAAGAAGTTGCCGAAGATAATCCTAAAGAACTGGCAAAATTTGAAAAAGAAATAACTAAGCTTAAAGATGATTTAAGTAAAAGTAATAGCTGGGGGCATGAAAAAAATAGAACTCTAGTTAAAGGTATAAAAAACCTTCAAGCAAAAATTCAGCATTTAGTTGATGAAAATATGATTTTTGAAGAAGAAGGAAAGGCATTATTAGAAAGTTTTGACTTAGATAAGATAGGCGATGAGAATGAAAGCCAAGAGGATACACCAGTTAAAACTTTAAATGATTTAGATAAAAAGCTGACTGATGAACTTAAAAACTTTAAAAAGTATAATAAGTCAGAGGGTATTGATGAAGCTTATAATGGTTTTTTTAATAATCTTTCATTTTACACGCCTGAAGAAAGAGCCGAAGTCCTTGAATATATAAAAACAGCAGACCCTGCTGATGCATTGACTTATATCTTAAGTGAAGGTCATGTAATCAATGAGCATTTAGCAGGTCCAATTGAAGAGCATGGAAGTGTTGTGAACTACATTACTAGCCTAAAAAATGAAATCAATAAGCTAAATTCAAAGCTTAAGTCTACTAAAGAGAAAATCAAAAAGAATAGTCAATCAGAGTATACGATGCCTAAAAAAGAAGAA
>JAHDBQ010000125.1:1593-3824 GCA_020630305.1 Alphaproteobacteria bacterium
TCTTTGATAGACAGTCATTCTTTGATAATCGTTGAAAGTTGAATACTACTGTTATATAATAGTGTTTAAGAAATTTTATGGCTTAATAAATCTTACATAAATATTTGCTAAGATCATTAAGAATAATTTTAATCTGTAATATAAAAATTGTAAGATTAATAATATATTCTAATGATTATTAATCTGTCTTTGTAATAAATAAAAACGGATAAAATATTATGTCAGTATTTAATACTACCACATCTCAAAAATATAATATTCTCCAGAATATTATAAAACCTTATAAAAAAGAATTCACCTTTATTGGTCCATTTGCAAAACTAATGGGTTCAAATAATCAAAGTGCAGTCTGGGGCAAGTCAATGGAAAATGGCGGTTCTGGTCGTGGTGTTGGTGAAAGGGTGATTTATAACAAACAAAGAGTATATGCTCCAACTGTTTCAACAGGTGCTACCTATAATGATGTTTTGATCACTAATAACAATCAGTCAATCTTCATGGCAACTGATGATATCAAATTACAGAAGTTTAGATTTGATAGTAAAATCCTAAATCGTGAATGGGATACACAGCTTACAGGTCATGATTTCTGGAATGAAGTTAAATATGATTTGCTACAGAAAGGTAGATTGCTACAGGAAAATCGTTATAAAAACTCTCTAGTAAATGCTTTTAGTGGTAATGGTAATGGTAATGATGGTTCTAATACTACAACATTAATGACTCCAGCAGAGATTACAGCCGCTATGGCTGCAGGCTCTTTTAATGCTGCTGATAATACACAGCTTTCAGGGGATAGATTCATGTTCGGTCAAGCTGGTGCTGGTGCTGGTAATACTGTAGCTGATAGAGCTACTGCAATTGCTGCTGCTGCTGATGCAACAGATCATCAATTAAAAGCAGAGACTTTATATAATCTTTCTGTTTTAGCAGCACAAGGTGAGCATACAGTTACTGCAGTAAGGCAGGAAAGAATTGAGCCTCATACATATACTAATTTTAAAGGATTTGAACGTAGAAAATATGTGTTATTTACTTCAAATGCAGCTTTTGGAACTTTAAGACAAGACCCAAATTGGATAGGTCAGCAAACAAGAGGTGTTATTGAAGACCCTTGCCAGCCTAGCCTTTTATTTGGTTCTGACTATAGAGGTACACTTTATGGCATTGATGTTGTAACAGACCCAATGTTTGATTCAATGATTATGCATGCAGCAGATGGTGGTAACGCTCAAGTGATGTACAGTGTGTTAGTCGGTGCTGGTGCTTTAGGCTATGCGATGGGTAAAGAGCCAACTTTGAAAGTTGAGGAAAGCTTTGACTATGGAAATATCAAAGGTGTTGCTCACGTTGAAACAAGTGGTATTAAAGTTCTTAAGTTCCCAGCTAGAACTGATACTGCTGCTAATAAAGGTCAAAACGTCCATCCCTTCCTTGAAAATGGTTTAATCCATGTTGGTACAACATTGCCAATATAGAGGTATGAAATATGGCTACAGGTTCAGAATTAGTAAAATTATTATCCGTAATGAGTTATGGACGGGCTAAGACTTTAAAAGAAGAAAATCTTTTAAGTCTTCAGTTCTTAAATTTAGCTAATTTAGACTTGTGGTCATGTTTAATGGAAAATAAAAAGCAGCATCAAGTTCTAAACTTTGATGCTGCTGATGATGACGATAAAACTTATTTTTCATATAGGGAGTTAGAAAATAATTATTTTGAGTTAGAAATTCCTGATAATTTAAATTCAATAGTTGCTATTTATGATAAAAATAAACAACTGCTAGATTTTGCTGATGTAAATCAGATGTTTTCTTTTTCCTCTACGGAATATAATTTTATAGAAAATAAATTATCTTTTAAAAAGGATGCTAATACGGAAAAGATTTTATTTGTGGTATTGCCGAATCCACCGCAAATAAATAATGATGATACTCCTATTACGCATATACCTGAGATATTCCAACACGCATTAGTATCAGGTGCAATGTACTATGCCACAGTCTCTACTTTTGGTTTTGCTGATAAGATACAAATACAATTAACCATGTGGGAATCTATCAAAGAGAAAATAACTTATTTGTGCAATAATAAAGTGATGTTTTAAATGTTCCAAGGATATTCGAATGCTATTAAAATTGAGACAAAAAATAGTACCGGAATAAATATTCAGGACAAAAAACAATCGCCTAATATTTCAATGCTGCAAAATATTGAAAAAACTCCGCAAG
>JAHDBQ010000126.1 GCA_020630305.1 Alphaproteobacteria bacterium
ATTTTATCAACTAATTTCGTATATGATATGTTTTTATGTGCTAAAATTTCAGGGCATATTGACAATGGCGTCATACCTGGATGAGTATTTACCTCTAGCATATAATGTTTATCTTGCGTCTCATCATACAGCATTTCGGCCCTTAAGATTCCCATGCCACAATCAAGAATTTTGCAAGCTTTTTCTGCCATTATCATTGCCGCTTCTTGAGCTTCTTTAGAAATATTTGCTGGCATAACATGTTTTGTGAATCCTTCTGTATATTTGGCTTCGTAATCATAAAACTTCTTGCCATTGATGAATTTAATTTCCATCACACCCATTGCCTTGCCGCCAAGCACTGCAACTTGAATTTCCTTACCACTGATATATTCTTCAACGATTATTTCATCACCATATTCGAATTTGTAATTTGCAAAATCGAAATTATCATCTTCAAAAATTATTTCTACACCAACGCTAGAACCTTGAGAAATTGGTTTTATAACATATGGCCTTGGTATGGGATCTTTCATTGGAGCTTTTGCTTTATTTATAACAATAGATTTTGCAATATTAATGTCATTACTACTAAAAATCTCAGCTGATTTTTTTTTATTTAAAGCAAGTGCTGAACTCATCACTCCTGGGCCGGTGTAAGGAATGCGCATTATGTTTAGTAGGCCTGGTAGCGAACCATCTTCGCCGTACGTGCCATGCAGCGCATTAAAAACAACATCTGGTTTTATGGCGCTAAGAACCGCACCAATATCTGCTCCCATATTTATAAATATAACATGATGGCCAAGCTCTAGCAAAGAGTCCGCAATGCCATTTGCAGACATCATAGATACCTCTCGTTCAGCCGACATCCCGCCGCCGATAAGAGCTACAAGCTTCTTAAGGCTATTTGCCTTATGAGTATAATCTTCTAAGGCTTTTCCATGCTCATCAACATAATCTTTTAGCACCTCTTTGCTTTTGTTTAAGCAGTCCACGATAGTACTTTTTTCTAGATAAACAGTATTAAATTTTTCCATATCTTGCTTATAATCCTTGCGCTTATTATTCTAAATAATAGCAGGTTACCATAAAATATAAATAATTGCCACCTCATATTTTAAAAAGGCAATATTTTATTTATAGTAATTTACCGCAGGTGTCACGGTATTTATGCAAAAGGGTGCGGTTATAGTAAATGAATATTAGCTTGACGGCATTTGGAACTTTATCTTTTATAATAGCTAAATCTGAAAATTATTTTGTATAAATACCACGGGCTTCATGGTAAGTCACTATATTTTCTAAATCTAGTAACTCTAAAATTCTATCTAACTTTTTGTGAATTCTAATAACTTTATCTAAATTACTGCTTTGACGTGATTCAACTAGCTTTGCAAAATCGGCCATTTCGTTTTTGTAAGAATTTTGTTTTGCAGTCATGCCTTCCGCATTTTTCTCCTTGATGTCAAATTTATGTGTTTTATTGTCTTTGGTGTGTTCATATGTAAAATTGAATCCAGGCTTGTGGTGATAGTTTTTTAACTCTAGGTAAAATTTTGTTTGGTTTGCAAGAAGATCCATGCTAATTAGATATTGGTTTTTATTTGGACCAGTTTTTAAATTAACACTATGAATTTCATAGTCTCCAAGTAACTCTTCTAAGAAAGATAATGCATGAATATGCGCAAAATTCATATGTTTATTTATGATCTCTACAAGCTCTATATTCTTTTCGTCTTTATCAGCTTCTCCAAGGGTGCAGGTTATGATTCTATATGATATATCATTATCTGTGATGGTTGATTTCAATTCAGGCAGCCAATCTAGATGCATTAAATTAAACCCAACAAATATAGCACCATCTTTTTCTTTTGCTAGTTTATTAAGTTCCCTTATTTTATCAATGGAAAAAGATAGCGGCTTTTCTACAAAAATTGGAATATTTTTTTGTAGAGCTTCTTTTGCAACTTTGCTATGAAATTCAGGGGATCCAGCAACGATAATTGCATCTATTTTATTCTTATCTAAAAAATCATGATAGTTTGTTGAGATATCATCTAAGTCAAGATCAATTTTTTGCTCAAGTAATTTATCTTGAGATCTACGCGAGCCATAAATGACCGAGAAATTTTCTTGAATCCAAGGCCATAATTTACTTGTCATATGCTTGCCAAGACCCACAGCTAGCGCTCTTGTTTTTGTATTTGAGATGTTGCTTAGAGTCGAGTTATCTTTTTTAGCAGAAGATGAGTGTGCCAGTTTGGTGTTTATAGAGAAAAAAGCAGATAAGAAAAATAATGCTTTTAAAAAAAATGGTAAATATTTTTTACTGCACATCTTTCTCTCTCTTGTTTTTATTGCAGATAAAAAATGCGCCCCCCGCAGGAAGCGCATTGTTCTTTTTAGTCTTTTATCTCTTCATTGAGAAGTTTCTCTAACTTATCTTTTGCATAGTTTTTATCAGTGAATTTTATTTCTTTTTCAAAGATCACTTTCACTGCCTTCTCTTCAAGAACTGGGCCTTTTAGAGCTTCTAGAGCGTTTTTATCTTTCTGATAATACTCAATTACTTGCTGCTCCTGGCCTGGATAGTTTCTTGCCTGAGCAATGATAGCTTCGCGAATGTCAGCCTCATCTATTTGAATCTTCTTTGATTTAACATATTCTGCAAGCATTAAGCCAATTCGTACTCTGCGAGTAGCTAAATTATCGAAATATTTTTGCTGCTCTTTTTCTGATTTAGACTTTAATTCACTGTCTTCCTTTAAAGCATCTTTTTGTTGCTCAAGAGCAGCTTGCTCACGGGCTAGTAAACTTGGAGGAACATCAAACTTTAGCATAGATTCTAGCTTATCAAATAAACGCATTTTAAGTAGTACATGAATTGACTGCTCAAAGCTCTTAGTTACATTTTCTGATAGTTTCTCTTTAAGCTCTTTTAAATTTTTTGACTGGAACTTTTTAGCAAATTCATCGTCAATTTTTTGCTCAGTTTCCTGATGCACAGCCTTAACCTGAACTTTAAATTCAGAAGGCTTGCCAGCTAAATTCTCAGCATGATACTCTTTAGGAAAGTCTACTTTTACAGAAACATCATCACCTGCTTTTGCACCAATTAGCTGATCTTCAAAGCCTGGGATGAATGTATTGCTACCAAGTACAAGCTTGTGCCCGTCTAGTTTTCCGCCGTCGAATGCTTCGCCGTCTACGTAGCCGATTGCGTCAATAGTTAACTGATCACCTTTTTTAGCTTTGCCTTTTGTTTCTTTGTCATATGATTTAGAGAATGATGCAAGTTGCTTTAACTGTTCTTCAACATCTTTTTCTTTAACTTCTAAAACTGGCTTCTCTAGTTTTATTTTTGAAAAGTCAGGTAGGTCAATTTCTGGAACGATTTCAAATTTTAAAGTGCATTCTAAATCCTTACCTTCTTCATTTACTAAATCTTCAATCGCAGGATCCATAGCGATGTTAAGCTTCTTATCTTTAACAATCTCGGCTATAGAGCCGCTAATTTTATCTCTCATTACGTCTGCTCTTACAGAAGAATAGTATTTCTTTTTAAGGATAGTAGTTGGAACTTTACCAACTCTAAAACCATCCATTTTTGCAGTTTTTGATATTTTTGAGATTTCCTGATCGATGCTTGTGTCGATATCCTTTTTTGGATAAGTTACTTTTGTATGATACTCAGTTTTTGTATTTTTTAATTCGGCTATTGTCATAATTGTTCAGACCTTTATATAATATGTTAAGATCAATAAAAATCTGGAACTATGAGATTTTTTTGTAA
>JAHDBQ010000127.1 GCA_020630305.1 Alphaproteobacteria bacterium
CGCTTTGCGCTGTATTTTGATGTCCATCTGACCGCTTGAATATCGCGGCACACCACCTTCACTACATTTTGGATCAAAGAATATATTTGGTTGGTTTGAGGCTTTGTCAATTGATGGAAAACCAAACTCAGTGAACCAAATGGGCTTTGACTTTGGCGCCCATTTTGTTTGCTTGCTATCAGGGTTTATGTGAACATTTTCCCACCAATAGCGCAAGTTCTTCCAGGCATATTGGGCCCCCAGCTTTTTCTTTTCTCCGGTTTTATGGTCAATATAATAATCAAACCCCTCGCCGCTAATCCAGCCTTTTCTTATTTCTTCATCACTGATGTTTGAATCTTGCTGATTCGTAACTGGAAAATAAGCATCTATGCCTATAAAATCAATATATTCTGATGCCCATAAATCATCCAAATTATACCAGCCACCACTAGTATGATGATATTCAGACCAGTCAGCTGCATAAGTAACCAGCACCTTATCACCAACAATCTCCTTTACTTTTTTTGCTAATGAAACAAGCTCTTGAACTGCTGGGAAAACTCCATTTTCATGCACGCGAGTGAGGCCAATAAGCTCAGAGCCAATAACAAATGCATCCGCATAATCTTTTGACAAATTAGCATGATGCAATATAAAGTCATTATAGCCATGCTCTTTATTGAAAAAATCTCTTATTTCTTCTGCGTTTCCAGTTAATCTGCCGCGCCATGGTTTTCTGTCAGTATCTAGGAAAAACATCGGGTATAACATAATTTTTATATTACGAGATTTCAATTCTTGCATATAGCGAATTACGCTAGCGTCATTTACGCTGCCACCATAAAGTGGATTCTGATGCTCATCCTTGCGAATTAAATAAGCATTTTCTCTGGTATATTTTCCGCATCGCCACTCTTCGCTGTAAGTTACGTTAGTATCTTTAAACTCCACACCAGGCATGATTCTGCACTGCCCAGCATTGGTACTGTCACCAAACCAGCAGATAACAGGCGCAACCCATTTTGTATTTGGGCAGGTCATTTGCAGCTGATTCAAACTATACACACTATTTGCTAGATTATAATGATTATGACAATTTATTTTTTCGGATGACAAAGCAGTACCATAAGGGGATATCACCGATTTTTCCTGAATCTTTGTATCATAAACATACTCCCCAGAACCCGGTATCATCACCATTGACTGCACTAAATTTTCGACTGAATTATCTTGCTCTATATTTGGCTTTCTTATTACCTCGAATGAAAGGTCAGGAATCATATCGTTGAAATCCGCAAGCGGCAAAGCTTTGAATACAATATAAGCAAGGCCACGATAAGCAGGTGGAGAGTCCAGAGATTTTGCTACAATGAGCGGATCAGGCATCTGCTCTTCGCTGCCTCTATATAATGCAAAATCGTACCTACTTAAATTAATTTCTTGATCGCCATACCACACCCTGCCAATATCTACAATTTCCCCTTCACACAATGCAAGGGCGAAATTGGCAAAATATTCTATCTCGATGGTTTTGCGCTCTAAGGTAGTTAATTGCTGTTTAAAATATTTCTGCGTAGATTTTGCGTTTCTTTTTTCAGTTAATCTATCACACCAAATAAGCTGCCCTGGAACCCTACAATTGCCAAATGTTAGAAGAATAGGGGCTCCATAACGCGCCTTGATAATATGAAAGCTATCCTTGGCATTCACAAATTTAGTAGTGGATATTTTGCGGCTAAACCATTTTTTATCTAGATGGTCTCCAAGACGATTACCAGCATATCTTAAAATACTAGAAAGCATCCCGCCACCCATAAATTTGCCGATTGAACTACCAATAGAACCAAGCATATTTCCAAGCATAAAAACTAACCTTATAATTAATGAGATTCTACAATATCACTAATTATATCCGGCACTAATGGCTAATATAGTAAATTACTATAAATGGATTATTTTACAAGCCCGCTGGTTTTATTTTTCTTTTTAGTAGGAACCTGAGTTGGACTATTTTTAAGCCCGCGCTCTTTAATTTCTTGAATTTGTTTGTCATCTAGAGAATCTACAATCCTTTGAGCTTCAAAAATTATCGCGTTATGTATAGTGTCCTGTAAATTTTCTTTTGCAGATTGCGCAGCAGCAGACCTATCCTGACGCTCTTGCTTCATATTATTTAATTTATAAGAAATATGGTCTTTTAATTTTAGTGCTATACGCTTAAAAGCAGGAACTAATTTTTCCTTTAATATAGAAATAATTTTACTAGTATAGTTTATTCCAAATTTATTATTAGATTCATTTTTATTTACACCAGATGATGGTTTTTCAAATCGCCCCTGAATTGAATCTTGCTGAGCATTTTCTTCTGTATTTTGCATACCGCCTCCTTGATTAAGATGCTATAATATTTATAGTAACATATTAAAAAAGGAAAGAAAAGTTAATTTTTAAATAAATTAAGTATTATTTACACTGGTATTCCTGACACTATTATTTGTATAATTATATGCTCAGTATTTTGTTTATATTGACAGTTATTTGAAATATTTAGTAATCTATCTTATATTAATATAAAAAGCCTAATCACAATGAAACAAAAAATATTTTTTAATTTGCTTTTAATTGTATTTGCATGTATAATTAACAGTATAACTGTTCTTGCAAATGAGAAATTAAACAAGGCAGAGGCGCAAAGACAATATAAAGCTATTGCTTATTACAATCAAGGAATCAAACTTTACAATGCCAATAAAAATAAGCAGGCAATTAATTCTTTTAATGCTTCTTTGAAGCAAGATCCAAATAAATATTTGCCTTACTATTATAAAGGCCTTGCGCAATATAAATTAGGACAGTATAAAAATGCTTTAGGATCGTATAATAATGCTTTAATAGTAAAAGATAATTCAGGAGAAATATATTATGCGAAAGCTCTTGTGCTGCAGAAGTTATTTAAGCATGCGGAAGCACTAGAAGCTTACGATAAAGCACTTCAATATGACCCATATAATGCTAATTATTACTATAACAAAGCTTTGTCTTTATATAAAACAGGTCAAGATCAGGAAACTCTAAAAGCCTTGAACATGACAATAAAATACAACCCTGAATTTGATAAGGCCTACTATATGCAAGGGGTGATTTATGATAAATATAATGAACATAAAAAGGCAATTATTGCTTATGAAAATGCTATAAAACTCCATAAAAAAAATAGTTCCTATTATTTAAATCTGGGCCTTGCTTTTAGTGAAATTGGGGCAAACGATAAAGCTATTGAAAATTATGATGCAGCTATAGAACTAACTCCAAGGATTGCAAAATCTTATTTTTACAAGGCTAATACGTTTTTTCAGATGAAAAAATACATGTTAGCCTCAGAGATGTATGATAAAGCAATTGAAAGGGATCCAAGGCATACTATGTCTTATTACAACAAGGCTTCTATATTATATTCATTAGAGCGCTACGAAGAGGCTCTAAAAAACTATAATATGGCAATTAAAACTGACCCTAGTTTTGATGAAGCTTATTACAATAAAGGCAACACCTTGAAGAAATTGGGTAGAACAAGAGAAGCGAATCAAGCATTTGCTATTTCTAACAAATTGCGCAAGGAGCGATGATTAGGTATTATTGTAAACTAAGTTGAATTAGCCTTGAATTTGTTCAAAATAATTTATAATTTAGCTGCAGTATTTTTGCTTCATAAGCTAATTTATTCAAAGAAAATACTATAGATTAATTGAAAAAGATGAAGAAGAAAACTAACTAATTCAACT
>JAHDBQ010000128.1 GCA_020630305.1 Alphaproteobacteria bacterium
AATTAAAATAAAAAAATATCAATATTTATAATTTTTTTTAACTTTAGGGCTTAGTGGTCAGTATTGCTTATGTAATAATACAAATCATAATTATTATTTTAACTAAAAACATATAAAATTATGAAAAAAATACTTTTTGTTGACGATGAAAAAAATTTAACTAGCGTTATGAAGCTAATTCTTTTTTCTATAAAAGATCACATTACTTTTGTTAGCTCAGGAGAAGAGGTAGTTAAATTACTTACAGAACCAGAAAATAAAAAGCAAATCCAACTTGTGCTTCTCGACCTAAATATGCCTGGAATGGATGGCCTAGACGTACTTAAATGGATGCGAGATAACAAAATTAAAACTAATGTGGTACTGCAAACGGGTATAAATATAAAAAACATTCATCAGCAAGCAAAAGAATTTGGAGTAAAACAAATTCTGTTAAAACCGTACAAAAATAAAGAATTGTTTAGTGTTATAAATGAATATACCGACTTGAAGATGTAGTAATTAAATTACCAATCATGCCAGGGCTTGCCGCTGCTTGCGATAAGCAGGAAGAACTTGGCCAGTTTGCCGAGCTTATTTGAATGGGCATTTATATAGATCCTGGCCCCGAAGTCCGTGATGACAAAGTTTTTTTTGGACCTGTGAATTCTAATTCTAGCCATCGATATAGCCACACGCCTGCGTCATCCTGAATTTAGCTGGCGGATCTCATTACCATTGCAGCACATATATTTGTTACAAGCAAAAATTGAGATTCCGGACCAAGCCCGGAATGACATCATTTGTTGGGCCAATAAGTTTTAATTTCACCAGTTACCTTGTCGCACCCCAGTTGTCATCTTGAATTTAGCTGACGGATCTCTAGCACACTTTAAGCATAGCACAATGCGGCTTGTATAATGAAATCCCGGATCGCAAGAACCAGAATGACGCAACTTACGAAAGGCTCCAGCCCCGAGCCTGTGATAAGACACGCCCTGAAACCTACTGTATCTCGTTGAATATTCTTAGCCATTCCCCTCCCCTCGATATCACCCTGACCTCGACTCAGGATTTATCAAAAATGTGATATATATGCAAAGATTAGCTATGAAGAATCATCTAAAATTACATAATTGCATCATTTAAATTTCACGAACATGTTAAAAAATGTTATAATTTTAGTATATGTAATCTAAAGAAGGCTAAGGTGCAGCATGAAAAAAAACAATGGATTTAATGACGATAACATTTTCGATGCAGTTCACGACTTAATAAAAGGAAAAACCGAGCTAAAAGTAAAATCTGCTAAGGATGTTTCAATTGCAGCATGGAATAATTTTTTAGAAACTCTAGATCTAGACAAGAACCTTAAATCTATTGAAATACGCAATTCATCAGTGAATGGTCAAGTACTTGAAGTTTTTGCCAATGCTCTAGAAAAACATCCAAAATTATCAAGTCTCAATTTAGATTCAAATAATATTAGCGATAAAGAACTGCAATCTTTAGCATCAATATTAACTACAAGCGAAGAAAAACAGGATCAAACAGCAAAGCTGCCAAGCAATGACGAAATGCAAGAAGCTGAATATTCAGAAGAAGAGAATTTATCTGCAGAAAGGCATAACATAAAACCCGCTCCTAAACAAAACTCATACAGACAAGGTTATGGAGCTGATGAGAGCCTTGACCTTAGCAGTGATGATGCTGATATGTCGCTAGAAGAAAGCAATATCAATGACCTGAAAGTACATTCATATCCTGGCGCCTACTTCGCCGAGGATAGCTTAGATTTAAGTGACGAGTCATTAGATCTAAATCAACGAAAACTCGAAAGCGTTAACTCTGAATCAATAATAACTGAAGTAAGCTTAAAAAACTTAATTTTAAGCAATAATAATATTTCAAGCGAAGGAGCAAGTGTGTTACTTGATTCTTTAAAAAACAGTGAATCAATTCAAAATTTAGATTTATCAGGCAATAAAATCAGCGATGACGGCGCCCTGAAGGCGGCAGAAATGATCGAGGCATCTAGTAGCTTACAAAAACTTGAGCTACACAACAATGATATAAAATCTATAGGCGCAGTTGAGATTTTAAATTCACTAGAACATAATAATACTATAAAAAGTTTAAATCTAAGCGGTAATAACATAAGCAATGCAGAATTTTCTGCAATAGATAAAGCACTGCAGACAAATAACACCCTTCAAGAACTAAATCTAAATAATACAAATATTGATTCAATATTGATCACGCAAATTGCCTCAGGCCTTGAAGAAAATTCCAGCTTAAAATCTTTAAATATAAGCAATAATATAATTGACGATAATGCAATGCAAATTTTAGCTTCATCACTCAAACATAACAATAGCCTAGAAGTACTAGATTTAAGTAATACTAATATAAAATTTGAGCAATTGACGGAGCTTGCAAGCTCTTTAGCAGATAATAATTCCTTGAGAGTTTTAAAACTAAACAATAATAATTTAAGTAATAACGAAGCAATTATAATTGGAGAAATTATAATGAAAAACAGTAGCTTAGAGGTAATAGATCTCAGCAACAATAATATTAAATCAAAAGGCCTAGTAGAGATATCTAAAGGCTTAGAGGACAATCAAAAGCTTGACACATTATTGCTTAATGATAACAAAGTTTCTTCTGGCTTGCTTAGCAATGGAATGAAGGCATTAGGCGCTGCAATGTCTAAAAATATGAGGTTGAAAGAACTTGGCCTTGAAAATAATAATATTAGCAGCAAGCAAGCTAGTGATTTTGCAAGAGGATCGATGGGCAATAGCTCCCTGGAAATTCTAGATTTAAGCTCAAATAAAATAACTAGTAGCGGGATGGGAACTGTTCTCAGTTCATTTGACAGTCTTAATTCTTTGAACGCTAGCAGCAATAAATTAGATGGAAAAATAGCGAATTTTTTAGTTGAAAGCTATAACAAAAGAAATCTTAAGGTGCTTGATATCTCAGGCAATAATATAAGACCAGAGGAAGAGAGTAGAATTACAGAAGCAGCATTCAGCAATCAATCATATAATATTCACACTGATTATGCGGAAGTTGGAAATTCGTTTTATAAAATTATTGAGCGGAAACATAGTCAGCAAATGGTTGTTAATGCGTCAGAGTTCAAAGTTACTCCGCCAGAAGAAAAGTTAGCTAATTCGAAAAAAATGAGTGACCTAATAAAGTCTTCAGAATTATCAGAAATATCTGACATTTCTAATCTTTCTGAGTTAGTGGAAGAAGTAGAGTTAAATGAAAAAGAAAACAAACTGCCTAAACCCCCTATGCCAAAAAAGCAACAAAAAATAATGAATTCAGTAAAAAAAGCTTCAAATAACGTCTTGGGTGAAAGAAATTATAATAGGAGTCCTTCTACATCACCTAGTAATAGCCCGGTAAAAAGCAAAGGCAATTCTAGATTTTAACAAGGTACGTTAAATAATCTTAAATCACAAAATTAATTAGCCACTGAAATATTAAAAGAATAATAGAGTTAACTAAACAATAATATAATCTTACTAGACATACTCCTTTTCCTAGTATATCCTAAAGTGCAATAACTTAGAGAATTAATGTACATAGGACATCAAAGATGGAAATTCAAGAAGATTTAAACAATCAGCAACAAAAAGCAATCGAGAAAACTGATGGCCCAGTTTTAGTTCTTGCAGGGGCGGGAACGGGTAAAACCAAAGTTTTAACTAGCCGTATTGCCCATATAATTAAGAAAAATCTGGCTAT
>JAHDBQ010000129.1 GCA_020630305.1 Alphaproteobacteria bacterium
AGAAATAAAACGAAACATAGTACTCAAACCCACCAAGCAGCTCTAGTGTTGCGAGGTTGATTAAACGCATAAATTATGACACTGACCATGCTGATCAATTTTGGAAATTACAGGCATATATTGCGCGTGAATATATTCAAAAGAAGCGCTTTAAAGATGCATATATTGTAGCTAGTAGCAATTTTGCAGTTAACCCAGCAAGCAGAAGTGATGCTGAATTTTTATCTGGCTGGCTTGCTGTTAGTTTCTTAAATAAACCAAGGAAAGCTATGCAGCATTTCCGTAATTTTAGCCAGGTGGTTAAAACACCAATTAGCAAGGCAAGAGGCGTTTATTGGCTTGCAAGAGCGTATGAAGCCTCTGGTGATAAAGCGAATGCTAAGAATTTATATAATATGGGTGCAGATAAATATTCTCATGCTTTTTATGGACAGATGTGCGCAATGGAGCTTGGCAGAAGTCAATTGTCACTTCCGAGATTCAGCGGATTGCCAAGAGAAAGCAGCAACTCTATAGCGCAAGCAGCTAAAATTGTTTCTAAATACGGTTCTGCTGGGCTTGCTCAGGTCTATATTAAAGATGCTGTAAGGAATGCGTCTAATGTAAGTAATGCACTTGGAGCAGTTGCTTCGGTTGCTAAAAACAAGAAGTTATATCACACAACTTGGGCTTCAAAATATGCGCTACAGAAAAATGTATTCCTTGATAGTTATGCGTATCCTGCGCCATATAAAGTTGGACATTTACCGATTGAAAAAGCGCTGATATATAGCATTATCAGGCAAGAGTCAGTATTTAATCAATATGCGCAAAGTACTGCAAATGCAAAAGGTTTAATGCAGCTTATGCCAGGGACTGCTCGCGACACTGCGCGAAAGATAGGAATTGCTGCAAATACCGCTAAGTTAACTCAGGATCCTGTGTATAATATGAAGCTTGGTAGTAATTATTTAAAACTGATGATAGATGAATATCATGGCTCTTACATAATGGCTATTGCAGCTTATAATGCAGGCCCGCATAATGTAAATAAATGGGTGAAGCAATTTGGTGATCCGCGCAAGATGAGAAACCCAAGGCAAGTAATAGACTGGATGGAGCTAATACCTTTCTATGAAACCAGAAATTACGTGCAAAGAGTTATAGAGAATCTGCAGATCTACCGCGCCCGGATCGACAGACAAAAAGGCTTTAAGCTCAGAAAGGATTTAATGCAAGTGTAGGGCGGTAGACTTTTTGTAAACTTGATATGTATTGTAAATTATCATGAA
The DNA here is from genome assembly GCA_020630305.1 of Alphaproteobacteria bacterium. Classification (GTDB taxonomy): domain Bacteria; phylum Pseudomonadota; class Alphaproteobacteria; order Rickettsiales; family Rickettsiaceae; genus Megaera_A. The sequence continues at coordinate 1,272 of JAHDBQ010000129.1, forward strand.
GCCTGCGGCATCTCTACTTTATCTTTTATAGTTGATCTAATTACATTTTCCTTTTAATGGATAAGCGTTTAAGAGAAAAAACATAATATCTAAATTATAAAATATTTTGTATAAAAACACGGGCTTCATGGTAATTTATTACAATGTAAGTTCGTGGATTTATTTCGGCGCAAATTTATTTTGAATATATTATTTAAATGAAAACCCTAAGGCTAATATTTACTGACCAATTATCTAAAACAATATCCGCACTGCAAGGAGCGGATAAGCAGCAAGATCTTATTGTGATGCATGAGCTTGTGGAGCAAATGACTCATGTTAAGCATCACAAGAAAAAGATTGCTTTTTTGCTTTCTGCGATGCGTCATTTTGCAGCTGAGCTTGAAGAGGATGGGTATAATGTTCGTTACATTAAATTAGATGAACCTAATAATTCAGGAAATTCTAAGCAGGAAATAAAGAAAATCATTGATCAGTATAATATAAAGCGCATTGTTGTTACCAAGCCATCTGAATATAATGTTCTGCAAGATTTAAAAAAATGGGAGCAGGGTTTAAAGATTCAGCTTGAGATAAAAGAGGATGATCGATTTTTATGTGGGGTAGAAGAGTTTGCTGATTGGGCTAAAGATAGAGCTAAGCTTAGAATGGAATATTTTTACCGCCAACTGCGAGTTAAGTATAATATTTTGATGGATGGCCAGGCCCCTGAGGGGGGAAAATGGAATTATGATGCAGAAAATAGAAAGCCACCTAAAGAAGGGCTTGATATTCCGAAGCCATATTATTCAGAAACTGATGCAATAACAAAGGAAGTAATTGAATTAGTGAGTAAGCATTTTGCTGATCATTTTGGCGATCTGGAGCCTTTTCATTTTGCTGTAACGCGTGATCAGGCCTTGGATGCACTTGATCTGTTTGTAAAAGAGCGCCTTCCTAATTTTGGTGAGTATCAAGATGCGATGATCCAGAATGAGCCCTGGATGTACCATTCTCATTTAAGCTTTTACATAAATTGTGGTTTGCTGCTACCGCTAGAGTGCGCTAGGTCGGCAGAGTTTGCATATAACAAAGGTGATGCGCCCCTGAATGCAGCAGAAGGCTTTATAAGGCAGATTATTGGTTGGCGTGAATATGTGCGGGGTATATACTGGTTAAAAATGCCTGGTTACGTTTCGGAGAATTTCTTTAATGCTCAGAAAGATTTACCGGAATTTTATTGGAGTGGCAAAACAAAAATGAATTGTATTGCTTCTTGCGTCAAGGAGACAAAGAAAAATGCATATGCGCATCATATTCAGAGGCTTATGGTTCTTGGGAACTTCGCTTTGATTACCGGCATAAAACCTGCCGATGTTAATGAATGGTTCTGGATAGTCTATGCAGACGCTTTTGAGTGGGTGGAGCTACCCAATGTCTCTGGCATGATATTATTTGCAGATGGGGGATACCTTGCTAGCAAACCATATGCCGCTGGTGGCTCATACATCAATAAAATGTCTAATTACTGCAAGGGTTGCTTTTACAGTGTAAAAGAGAAAAACGGCCCTGCTGCATGCCCTTTTAATTATCTGTACTGGGATTTTTTGATCAGGAATCAAGATAAATTAGAGTCTAATCACCGCGTGGGAATGATGTATAAAACTCTCTCTCGTATGGATGTGAAAAAAATTGAAGCCATAAAAGAAGATAGCCGTAAGTTTTTGGATTCAATATGACGCATAAAAAACCTAACCTGCCAACAAAAATATGCGTAAAATGTCAGCGCCCATTTGCATGGCGCAAAAAATGGGAAAAGGCCTGGGAGAAGGTGAAATATTGTTCAAAAAGATGTGGCAATAGTTATAATAAATGAGAGTGAATCTCACGCTTATAGAGCTTTATCTTTTGTAATTGATCTAATTATATTTAGTCACTTAACAGGTTATCATTCAAAAGAAATATAATCTCTAGATCATAAAACACTTTGTATAAATACTTAAGGTAGGCTTTCTATAAAGCCGCAGTAATATTATCTCAGGATCGACATAAAAAAATTTAACTAGACTAAAGCTGTAGTATTTTTAACACTAAAGGATTATATATATAATTTACTGCAAAAATTAAAGTTCAAAAAATTGATATAGAAGAGTTAATGTGCTTTAATATAAAATGGTAGTGTTATCTCTTATGAAGATAGTATGAATTTTGTTAGTCTGGGAGCGTGTTATGAAAAATTCTTCAAATAATGGTATTCAGAATCAAGAAAAAAGGGGATTGCCAGACGAGGTAGTAGACTCACAAGGTATAATGGAAGATTTGAAGTTATTTATTAAAAAATTGAAAAATAATGATCAACTTAGACCACTTTCAGAAAA
>JAHDBQ010000130.1 GCA_020630305.1 Alphaproteobacteria bacterium
GCCAATTATCAATTTGCATTTTATTGCCATATTCAGGAACATCATGCAGCAAAATATTTTGCATAGGTTTTGGTATATTGTAACTCATTTTTTTATCAAGCCAACCCAGTTTATTGACTGACTGATCTATATTTTTCATTAAATCATGATTTGGTAATTGCCCCTTGATCCATTTTTGCATTTCGTTTCTAGGTCCTGCGCTCATCAAAGAAATTTCTTGCTTTATGTAAGCTAATGATTCTGAGTATTTTTGACAATTTTCTGCTAAATGCTTATGTAATTCACTGCTGTAATTGCATAATCCATCTTTATCTTTGGAGTTTTTTATCTGAGATGTTGATATTTTTGACAAGTTTTCAAAAGAAGATTTTAACTGATCTAAATCAAATTTCCAATCAAACTTAGAACCACGTATTTTGTGGGGTGGATTTTGTAAAAAATCATCTGCACTAGATTTCTGCTGCCATGATTTTTGTAATTTTTTTATTTGAGATGAAAGCGGCTTGATAATGTTATTAGCTTCCTTCTTCAAGGATGGGTATTTATGGTTTTTTATAAAACCTTCCAGATTATCTAATGTTTTATAAAATTCCTTACCTTTCTTTTGCCCCTTCTCGCCGAACATCACCATGGCACTATAGGCGCGTGAATAGATCTCGTCACCTTGAATAAAATTATTTTCTATTACTTGGCTTTGAAATAGCATTACTTGCGTACATTTCTTAAATTCTTGAAAATCAGGAGAGTTTTTTAACTCTTCAAGGTTCTCATTTTTTTCAAAGTAATCTTTCTCATTATTAAACTGATTGTATTTCTCTAGCAGGATATCGTCTGAAAGTGTAGGATTTTGACTTTCTGACGTGACAAAATCCTCAAAAAGAAGACCGCCTATACCTTCTCTTGTCACCTCTTCTTTTACAAAAGATTCAAGTCTTTCTTTTGTTTCTTGGGAAGCATCAGGGCCAATAAGCTGACTAAAAAGGCCATCCTTCTTCTTACCGTCCAAAGATTCAGGAGCTTTCTGAGTGCGAAATAATATATTTAATGGTGCTTTTAATTTCATAATGCCTGTTTCTATCTTTACTAAAACGCTATTTTTCTCAAAAACCCGCTAATTACTTTAACCTTATTGTAACATAAAAATACTGGGAGAGATAGAAACTGCTAAGTTAGAATAATTTTGTGAGAAGGGGTGTGATAAAATTACCGCTTCAGGATATACCTTAAGTATTATGACAAGCAAAGCAATAAAAATTTTAATTGATTATCTGTACATCAAAAAAGCTAAGCTTATCAATTACCACCTCCTCTGCCACCGCGACCAGCATTTTGACCGCTATTAGCAGCTAAGATTGCCGGAGTTTTATTTGCCTCTTCCTTTTAAATTAGATTCACTTTTTGTGCGCCTTAGTTGTTGCATCTTTAAATGAGTTGATTTTTCTTGTGGCTTAGCCTCGTCAATTAATTTTTTTAGGTTTGGCATGCTAAAAGAACGCCCAAGCTTAGTCTTTATCTGAACTTTCTCTGGTTTTATACCTATCTCCTTGGCAACATCATCTACACTAGTGCCAGATTCATATTTCATGACATTTGAATACTCAGTTAAAGTTTTTATGTTGGATGTACTATATTTCACTAGATCTTCAAAAGGAACTTTAGCTTCATATGCACTTATTGCATCACCAGAAGTAAGAGCTTTGATTTTATCTATATCATAACCAGCTAAATCTTTAATAGTAACTCCGGCTTCATATGCACTTATTGCATAAAAGGAAGTAAGAGCTTTGATTTTATTTTGAGCATTGTCATTATTATACAGTTCTGCTAAATCTTCTATTTTAGCTCCATATTCTTTTAATTTTTTATATACACTTATTACATCATTGGAAGTAAGGGCTTTGATTTTCTCTGCATCATTAATTTTAACTAAGCTTTCAAAAGGAACTCCGGCTTCATAGGCTCTTCTTGCCTTTATGGAAGTAAGGGCGTTAATTTTCTCTGAATCATTAATTTTAACTAAGCTTTCAAAAAGAACTCCGGCTTCATAGGCTTTTCTTAACTTAAAGGAAGTAAGGGCGTTAATTTTTTCAGGATCATCAATTGCAACTAAATCCTGAAAAAGAACTCCGACTTCATAGGCTCTGCTTGCATCATAGGAAGTAAGAGCTTCTTTCTTATCTTCACTAAACTCTATAAACTCATCTATGTTTTCGCATTTTAATGAATAATCAAGAGCGTAAGGACAGGTAAGAACATCGTATTTTTCTGTACCTACAATATCTTGCAAATGCTTGCAATCTAATAATTTTTGTGCGCTTTCTACCCTGTTTACATGATTTTGATTTGCAATTTCTGTTTGTTTTATCAGTCCTTCTCTAGCTGTTTTTAATTTATCACTAATCCAAATATTAGCCTGCTCTTCTGCATCGCCATACATTTCTCCTTCCTTTAGAGTTTCGGCAAAAGCTGCTTGTTCATCTGCGCACAAAGATTTTGGTGTTTTTCCACCCGTTCCTACATTAATAAGTTCAATAAAATTATCAATTTCGTGCACTTGCTTTCCAACTTCTTTAAGCAAATGGGGCATGATTTTATCATATTCTGTATTCATGTTTTCAACGGAATCTATCACCATATTTCCATCCTTGGTTTTCCAAACATAAGACTGCCCCATGATTTGTGCATTATCTTCTAGATTTTTCCAATCAATATCATTAACATTAAAGCTCTTGTTAGCTTTAAGCATTACATAAAAACTGTTATTTTCTCTATTCATGCCATCAAGCACACATCTTTCGCTGTAGCCATCAATAGACTGACAGCAATTGGTTATTTTACCCAAAATAGCTGCGCGCATATCGCCTGGTGGAAGCTTCACGTAATATATATCATTTAGCTTTTTTTGTTCAGCTTCTTTATTTGGCATGTCGTCTGGCAGATTTATATCCCTGCCCTTTACTGCTACTGCCGGAATATTATCTTTTTCTTTAAGTTTTATTGTGCCGTCATTAATATAATCAAGAGTTTTATTGAATATATCTTCTCCTGCTGCATATTTCAGGCACAATTTGGCAAAATGCGGTTTTTCTTTATATCTTTTATATTTTGATGCCTCAATACGCCTTTGCAGCGCTTCCATAGATTTTGACGGCTCTTTACTGTCTAAATCGTCAACTGATTTAAATTTACGAACAGCATCCATGCCATTTTTTTGAATAAATTCACGCCAGCCCTTAAGGTTCATATCTGGGTTATATGTTGGCACATCATTTAGTAATATATCATGCACTGGCTTTGTAGAGTCTGCATCTTTATCTTTAATAAACTTTTCCAAATTTTCTAATGTTTTTGTCTTTTCTTGCTTCTCGCCGAATAAAACCATAGCATTATAAGCTCGGGAGTAAATCTCGTCTCCATTATAATTATTTTCTATTACTTTGGCTTGGAATAACATTACTTGAGTACATTTCTTGAATTCTTGGAAATCAGCAGAGTTTTTTAGCTCTTCAAGATCATCATTTTTGTCAAAGTAATTTTTTCCCTTATTGAACTGGTTATATTTCACTAGTAGTATGTCGTCTGAAATTAGACTTTTATTAGTGTCAAGATT
>JAHDBQ010000131.1 GCA_020630305.1 Alphaproteobacteria bacterium
ATTCAGCAATTCTAGTTGAAAGCATATCACGAGATACAAAAGAAAGGCTCATTAATGAATCAGATGTTGCGTTATCTGGCTTTCCAGCAAGTTCTAATACCTCTTCAATATCACCTACTATAGAAGCTTCTAATTTACTACCTATAGCATTCATCTTATTTAATGCTGCAGTATCATTACCTGCAGCTAAAACTTGTGCTACATCAATTATGTCACTCTCTGTTATCTCTTACTTTAAAGCTAATTTTTGAGATGGATTTAAGTTTAAAGCTGCATCTTCTTCAATAGCATCTTCAACCTGCTGATAAATACCTTCAAGTATTTTTTCTTTTTCAGCATTATTACCGCTATTAACAGCGCCTGCTAAACGTATTAATTCATTTTTGAGATTTGGATCGGCCTTAATATCGTCAAAATCCTCAAGATCAGGCCTCTCATTTTCTAAATTAGCTGCATTGTTTACATCAATGCCGTCCATTTCCAAACCGTTTTTAACATCTGCTAGCGCCTCACTACTTGACCCACCAACTACAGCTCCTAATAACTTGTTCAAATCCCAAGCATCAGATGGTCTTTCGCCGTTTATATTTATTACAGGACTGTGAAAAGTATCTGTAAGCGTAAGTAACTCTTCTAGATCTGATGCCACTTCAGCAGAAGGGGCCCCTGATAAGTCCGAAGCAAATTGAATTAAGTCTGCTTTATTCGCTGCTCCAGACTTGATGTCATCTATAAAACGTAGTCCTTGGCTAGCAGCAACTGGATTAAAACCTACCACATCTGAATTTGGACCGTATTGAAAATTATTTTCCACATAATTTTTTACTTGCGTTAAGCCATTAAAGCTTTGGCCATTTACCTGGAATACATTATTACCTAAATATTCCAGTTTATAATCTGCTGCAAATGAACTACCAGAAAATGACAGCGCAGTTGTTGCAGCTAATATTAATAATTTATTTTTCATGAATTTTATTCCTATAAATTTTTAGTTATAAATGCAATCTACCCAAGACCACGACTTAAAAGACATTATAAATCATGGACCATCAAAAAGACAATTTTTTTTCTGATTTAAAAAAAAAAAAAAATGAAATTTGTGATAATTATGCATCTTAGCTAAAAGCATGAGCAATTTGAATCTTAACCCCTTTTCATAAAACTTGTAACTACATCACTCACCTTGAGCAAGCGAGTAGCCTCGTTTGCCGTCGAAATTATACAGATTCTCTGTTTTAACAAAGTCAATTTCGTGCTTAATCAGCTGATCTATGATTTTCTTGATATCCTCATGAGTAAAGCCATCACCTTCTGGCATAAATCTGCAGCACCAATGATCTGAATCTATTAGATAATCATCATCCCTTGGCCATACCTTTAGACCCTTAGCAGAGATTGTTTTCAAGGAAATGCCACCCACTTTAACTTTTTCCAGAATTTTTGCTACTCCTTCTGCTGACTTCTTGTGAATATTAACAAAAACATCAACACCAACTAGCTTTTTCTCTTCATCAGTATTCAGCGAAACCTCTTGTTTTGTTACTTTTTTCGGATCAGTATCTTCATAATCAACTGCTTTTAACGTTTCAGGCTTTTGCCCCAGGCGTTTAACAACTTCCTTAGCGAACTCATCTGTACTTACTTTTTTACTAGAAGTTTCTACGCTGTAGATATCTGCAGTATGGATGCCATCCTCGATGGTTTTTTTCCAGGCATTTTCTATTAAGGATGCAGTCTTGCCCTGCCCTAAATGTATAAGCATCATCACTGCCGCATTATGCAATCCAGAAGGATTAGCAATTCCTTGTCCAGAGATATCTGGCGCTGACCCATGAATAGCTTCAAACATTGCGTAATTGTCGCCAATATTGGCGCTACCAGCCAAACCAACAGAGCCTGAAATTTCAGCAGTAATATCCGAGATTATATCCCCGTATAAATTAGACGTCACAACAACATCAAAATTCTCAGGGGCGGTTGCAATTTTTGCAGCTCCAATATCCACAATGTAATGATCGTTCTCAATATCAGAATACTCATCAGCAATTTCCTTAAAAACCTGATGAAAAAGCCCATCAGAGATCTTCATAATATTGTCTTTACTGAAGCAAGTTACTTTTTTTCTGTTATTGGCCTTAGCGTATTCAAAAGCATGACGAACAATTCTTTGGCATCCAGTTCTGCTAATTAGTTTAATTGATTCACGCATATTGTGGGTATGACGATACTCTATCCCGGCATACAGATCTTCTTCATTCTCGCGCACAATAACTACATCAAGATCAGGATGATCAGTCTCCACGAATGGATGATACGCAATCGAAGGCCTAACATTTGCATATAGCCCAAGCCCTTTCCTTAGCGTAACATTCAGGCTTTTATAGCCACCGCCTTGCGGGGTAGTAATCGGCGCCTTTAGCAAAATACCAGTTCTCTCAATAGACTCCCAGCTCTCTGGCGCTATGCCTGAATTATATTTTTTCTCATATAATTTCTCGCCAATATCAATCGTTTCTATACTTAAATTTGCCTCTGCTTTTCTGAGTACAAAAAGTACTGCTTCCATTATCTCTGGACCGATACCATCGCCGTAAGCTACTGTTATTTTAGACATATCACACCATTTTTTATTTTGTTAAAAGCCATTCAAAAGAAATAAATTTCTAAACTGTTGAGGCCAATTTTTTACTATATTCTTTATCAAGCAATATTACGCCATATATCCACACAAGGCAAATTATAACAAATATGCTCATCAAAAATCCAGCAATATCTTCGTGAGTTGCAGCTGGGAATATCATAAATGTCACCATTTGCAAGGTAGCGCCCGCTGATTTACCAATCTTTGCCCCAAGAATATCTACCGCTGCCTTGCCCTTGGTTTTCATTTCTTTGTCAAGCGGGATGTAAGCCATTTCTTTAGTTGCATCAAATAATGCATATTTGGTACCTTTACCAAGTACATTTTGCAATCCACCCATAAACACCACTAAAGCAAGAGGCGTTATTGTTACAATACCAGAAAGCAAATGGCTCATATAATCTTCCATAACAGCAAAAGCAAAGAAGCTACCACCAGCTAGAAAAATCATTACCGGAGTGAGTACAGCGCCCCAGAACCAGTTCATATATCTAATAATAAAGCTACCAACAAAAATGAAGAGTAAAGTCGCTATTCCTGTCCAATATAACACCGTTCCCTGATAGTGCATAAAGTCCTCAGTTACTGAATACATGGCCCGAGCGCGGGACATCCAAAGCCCTTCAATAAGGTTCACAGTCGTACTGTAAGAGATCATTAATATACAAATGAAGGCTAAGTACTTGGAAGTTAACACCATCTTGGCGCTATCTTTGATGCTAAGCTTTAAAATATCGTTTGTTCTTGAATTTTATTCCTTTTAAAGTATCTACGTTTTTTAGCTCAATTAAACGGTGCAACGCTAGGCATAAAAAACCTGAAACTAGCATCAGCAGAGTCATGGATTTTAAAGTGATCTCACGACTGTTAGTGACGCCTTCAAATAATGGCAAAAGAAAATGATCACCTTTCGTAAAGTACATAATCAAACTACCTGAAACCAGTAAATTCATT
>JAHDBQ010000132.1 GCA_020630305.1 Alphaproteobacteria bacterium
TTTGGCATCTTTTATCAGTTGCTAAATGGACATCAATATTACTATCTTTTTCAAGCTCTTGGCCAAGAGCAACAGCTGGAAAAAAATGCCCCCCAGTTCCACCTGCTGATAATAATACTTTTTTCTTTTTTATGACCATTATAGCTAAATATCAATATGTTTTATTTTGTACTTAACAAGAGAAGCTCTTCTTTTAGTCAAAGAAAGAAGCATTCCCATTGCAATACTCATTGCGATTGTAGAAGACCCCCCATAGCTTATAAAAGGAAGAGTCATTCCTTTTGTAGGAAGCAGATTAAGAGTCACTCCTATATTAATCGCAGTTTGCAATCCGAATTGTATTATAATACCTATTGCTGATAATTGTATAAATTTATCTTCTATAGTTGTTATTTTTAACAAGGTGCGTAGTATTATGAAAACAAATACACAAATAATAACTAAGCATATAATTGCTCCAAACTCTTCTCCAGCAACTGCAAAGATGAAGTCTGTATGTGAATCTGGCAAGTGCTGTTTTACAACACCTTCGCCTGGGCCTCTGCCATATATCCCGCCATTTTTATAAGCAAGCATGGATTTTCCAACCTGATAATTCCCGCCGCTTTCAGGGTCTAAGAAGCTATTAATTCTTTTAGCAACGTGGGGTAGTAGTAAATATGCTGAAATGCTTCCCAAAAAACCGGTTACTGCTGCTACAATTGCCCAAATTATAGGCAATCCAGCGACGAATAATTGGCTAGCAAATACTGCAGTTGTTAACACTAGCATACCAAAATCTGGTTGCAAGATAAGTAATGAAGCAACAGTTAAATATAAAATAACAGAGATAGAAAAGCTTGGAAAGTCTTCCTCGTATTTTAAGGATAATATCCAGCCAATTACCACAGAGAAAAATGGCTTCATGAATTCAGAAGGTTGATACGAGAAGCCACGGATACGAATCCATCTGGTGGCACCTTTTACTTCATATCCGTAAAATTTGACGACTATTAGCATCAATATGCTAAACACAAAGCCGAGTATGGCAATTCTTTTTATCCATTTTTTATTGAAGGCTGAAAAGCCTAGCATCAAAATAATACCTACAAATATGTATAAAATCTGCCTTGAGGAAAAATAATGTTCACTTGCTCCAATTTTACTTGCAACAGAAGAGCCGGTACTGCTCACTAGCATAAAACTAAATGCAATCAGCACGCATGTTGCAACGATTAATTGTTGGTCGACTGCGCGCCACCAACGAGTTATGGCATTATTTCTTTTCATATAATTTTATAAATTCATCACCCCTTTCTTCGAATGATTTATATTGATCAAACGATGCGCAGGCAGGCGAAAGCAAAATAGAGGATCCATTTACCTTTTCTGCATCTATCCTTGCTTTCTTTACCGCGTCTTCAAGATCGCTACATAGCGCAAAATCTTTTTTTTCTTTTAAAACTTCGGCAAATAATTTCTTGCTTTCTCCGTATAAATAGGCTTTTTTAACATTTTTCATAGCAGACTCTATCGCAGAGAAAGATTTTTCTTTATATACCCCACCAGCTAGCCAATATATTTTATCAAGTGCCTTTAATGCATTAGCAGCAGCACTGCTATTAGTAGCCTTGCTATCATTATAATAATGCACATTTCTTCTTACGCCAACATATTGCATTCTGTGCTTTAAGCCAATAAAGCTACCCAGTGAATTAATTATTCTAATTTGTGAAATACCAAGTCCCTCGCAAGCTGCAATCGCTGCTTCAACATTTTCCTTATTGTGAGGCCCAAACAAAGATCTCGGTAGATCATAGCTGTTTGTTTTACCATATTTCGTATAATGAAGCTTGTTATTCTTAAGCATAATATTCGAGCTTGGTTTTTTAGTATTTATGGCAATAAGCTTTTTGTCGCCTTCTTTCTTTAAAGCCTTATATAAATTACTAGACTCAGCTGTTTTTACACCAATTATCTTTGTAAAACCTCCTTTAAAGGCCTTAAATTTTGCATTACAATAATTCTCAAAGCTACCATGATGATCAAGATGGTCAGGCTCTATATTAAGTAATATCGAAATATCAGGATTGAATGATTGCAGCAAATCTATTTGAAAAGAAGAGAGCTCAAGCACATATCCTTCTTTATTTCTCGGAAGCTCTAAAACAGGCCGGCCAATATTCCCGCCGCTGCAGAAATCCATATCATTATATTTCAAAATATGCTCTATCAAAGCAGTGGTAGTGCTCTTGCCATTAGTACCAGTAACGCTGATAATTTTAGCATCAGGTACCGCTTGCAAGAATATTTCAATATCTGAAGAAATTGGTATGTTATGCTGCTTAGCTAACGAGAATATTTCATGTGATGGCTTTATTCCTGGGCTAATAATAATTTTTTCAAGCTTAGTCCATCCCTCATTTTGAATTGGAACTGCTAGCACAGCTTCATTAGCTGAGGCAAAACTTTTTCTAGTCTTTTCATTGTCGTCCCAGCAGATAATATAATTTGGCTGATTGCATAAATATTTAAACACTGATGCCCCGGTCCTACCAAGGCCAAAAATCCCTATTCTTCCTTTTTCCATATCCTTCCCTAAATTAATGTTATTAAGCTTCATAATTCATGCTGTCACTTAGTTACAATAAACTAGCTTTTAATTGATATACTATATTTTTCGCAAAGACAATAGTTTAGTTTGAATTAATAGAAGAAATAGACTATAATATAACGTATTAAATTAAATAAGTTACACAATAGGCTGGTGAATAAATGAATTACTCAGAAATTGCTAAAAATGATATTGCTAAGCAGGCTAAGGCGTTGCAGGTTCTTGCAGATAATATACCTAATGACTTTGGAAGATTAATAGAATACATTCTTAAACTCAAAGGACGGGTAATTGTTATTGGAATGGGCAAAAGCGGATATATATCAAAAAAAATTGCAGCTAGCCTTGCATCTACAGGCACTCCGTCTTTTTATATTCATCCTGGCGAGGCAAGCCACGGCGACCTCGGAATGATTACTGAACATGATATGGTAATAATGGCCTCTAATTCTGGTGAAACTAAAGAGCTGTTTGATACCATAAATTATTGCAAAAGACACGATGTGAAAATTGCAGCAATTACTATGAAGGAAAGATCCACACTAGCTAGCAATAGTGACTTCATCCTTAAATTACCTAGCGAAAAAGAAACCTCCTCTATTGCTGCTCCAACCACATCTGCGCTTATGACCCTCTCTTTAGGAGATGCTTTAGTTACAAGCCTTCATGAAGCCCGAGGCTTTACAAAGCAGGATTTCTTGAAATTTCATCCTGGTGGAAAAATTGGCTCTAATTTGCTAAAGGTTTCTGATTTAATGAAACATAAAATTAACATACCAACTGCCAAAACTGGAGATATCTTTTCAGAAGTAATTGTGCAAATGACTGAAAGCTGCCTTGGCTGCGCAGTTATTATTGATAACAGCAAATTGCTTGGAATAATTACCGATGGCGACCTTAGAAGACATGTGAATGACGATATTCAAAACATCACCGCTAAAGAGGTAATGACTAAAAATCCAGAATCAATTTCGAAAACCAAGCTAGCTT
>JAHDBQ010000133.1:0-283 GCA_020630305.1 Alphaproteobacteria bacterium
AAATGAAACCTTATGAGCAAAAAACAAATATTACCATTAAGGCCTAAAGCAACTGCTGTATGGCTTGTAGACAATACAGCGCTTACATTTAGCCAGATCGGGGAATTTTGTGGGATACATGAACTAGAAGTAAAAGGCATCGCTGATGGTGAAGTAGCTAGCGGAATCATTGGTATTGACCCAGTAACTTCGGGGCAACTAACCAAAGAGGAAATAGAACGCTGCACTAAAGACTCTAGCGCGAAGTTGAAAATCCTAGTAAGTGAAGCTTATGCATCTGTAA
>JAHDBQ010000133.1:293-3511 GCA_020630305.1 Alphaproteobacteria bacterium
CCCTTTTAAGAGAGAGAAACTGGTTTGCCGCCAGCTCCAACGAAAGGGAATAAGAAAGGTAAGAAAAAAGGAGCTAAATATACTCCAATTGCAAGGCGTCAGGATAAGCCGGATGCGGCGTATTGGCTACTTAAAAACATACCAAATATAAAAGATTCCGATATAATTAAATTAATTGGTACAACAAAGTCTACCTTAGCTACAATAAAAGATCGTTCGCACTGGAATATGACTAATATCACACCAAAAGATCCTGTACTTCTTGGGCTATGTAGCCAAGTTGATTTAGACCATGTTTCTGAAAAAACTCGCTTAGCAAACGAACCAGCGGAAGATAATAAATAAATAAATAAAAATAATATTTTGGCCTTGACAGAATTTAAAAAACTTTGTATCCTTGCGCCTGAAGAAATAAGATTAAATATTTAATACAAGAAAAAATATGTCTAGAAAATGTGAATTAACCGGCGTGGCCGTTCAGTATGGTAATAACGTGTCGCATTCTTGCAGAAGAACGAGAAGACGCTTTGAGCCTAACATCAGAACCGTTGCATACACAAGCGAACTTACTGGCCAAAAATATAGATTAAAAGTTGTTGCAAAAGCAATGCGTACTGTTGAGAAATCAGGCAGCTTTGATGAGTTTATGCTAAACACAAAAGCTAGCAATTTATCTTACAGAGCAAAAAAAGTAAAAAATGAAATTTCTAAAAAGAAAAAAGAATTAGCAGTATGAAGAAAGACATCCATCCAGCTTACAAGGAGCTAAAAATTAAAATTGGTAAAGATGAATTTACAACTAAATCAACCCTCAAGTCAGGTGAGATTCTTATGGATGTTGACTTTCGTGATCATCCAGCTTGGAATAAAGATTCAGTGAACTTGGTTAATCAATCAAACAAAAATGTTAGTGACTTTAACAAGAAGTTTGGTGGTCTTTCATTCGGGATCAAAAAATAAATTACCAAGTTTAATACGTACTATCTACAGAGCCGATATTTATATCAGGCTCTTTTTTTATTAAAACCGTTATCAATATTTCTTCTAGAATGATTTTATGCTATAGTAATTTATTATGAAGCTGACGGTGTTTATACAAAATATTTTATGATTTAGATATTATGTTTTTTCTTAAATACTTATCCATTAAAGAAACAAATGTAATCAGATCAATTATGAAGGTGTAAATGCAAGGCTTAAAATTTATAATAACCATAAAATAAATATGCAAAAAAAATCAAATTACTTACTAACACTATTAATAATCTTGTGTACAGCAACTTTAATAATTTTAGAAAACATTCACTATCAAAAAATTAAAAGCAAAATAAATAAAAGATTGTCTAGATTAGATGACAAAATCAGTACAATAATTAATCTAGTACCTGAAGACCAAATCCTAGAGCAAACTAAAATGAGCCAAAGTGCGGTTAATGACCTATATCAAATGCTTAAAGATACGCATGAGATACTACAAGCAAGTAATATTGAATACTCTATTGCTTTCGGCACTTTATTAGGCTCTGCGCGCAATAATGGTTTAATACCCTGGGATGATGATGCTGATATTGTAATAAAAGAGGAATATGCAGAAAAATTACACTCATTAGAACCTATATTTAATAAACTTGGTTATGAATTTAAGCCATGTACTACAAAAGAAGGTATATGTAAAATATATAAAAAAGGAAATCCTACCTGCTCTGTAGAAACAGATGCCGACAAAAAATGTTCTTTGACATACAACAGAAAATGTACTACTACCTTTCCTTTTATAGATATTTTTATACTTAGAAAGAACAAAGCAAAAAACATATGGGAAATCAAGGATGATCAACACAGAGCAGGGTTTCCAAACCACTACTTTATTGATGAAGAACTATCTCAACCAAAACTATATAGCTTTGGGCCAATTAAACTGAATGGACCAACTAGCCTTTCATCATATCTTGCAAGAGCTTATGGTCCAAACTTTATGAATGAAATTGTAATATCGCACGCGCATTGCTTTTCTCAAAAAACAATTAAACTAAGAAGACCAGCAACAAAAGCTTTACTCAGACCTTACTTGCCATCTATAGAATTACTAGACAAGAATATTAAATAAATTTAGATTAGTATCGCAGTAATCTAATAATATTACAAAAGAGTATTCAAATACGTGTGTAAAATAAATAAATATATATCACAGCAAAGTAGATATAATTTTTGAACTTACACACTTAAATGAACAGTCTCTATTTTAACAGAATCGGCTATTTGGCCTTAGCCCCAAATTATAACTCTACAATAATTTCAGATGAATTTTCACCGCCAAGTGCTTCCATTATTTCTTCTTGCTCAGCATGGTCT
Organism: Alphaproteobacteria bacterium; assembly: GCA_020630305.1. Classification (GTDB taxonomy): domain Bacteria; phylum Pseudomonadota; class Alphaproteobacteria; order Rickettsiales; family Rickettsiaceae; genus Megaera_A. The sequence continues at coordinate 2,646 of JAHDBQ010000133.1, forward strand.
TCTAAAGCTTCTTCTACTCCAATTTCCGAAGCGGCAGATCCTACCTCTTTAATATCCTCCAGTAATTCCTGGCCAATGTTTTGCGCAGCTTGCAAGGCTGCTTCTTTTACATCTTCGCCGTTATTGTCAGCCGCAACTGCAGCGTCGACTATGGTATCCACCTCTTTAACTGCATCGCCTACACTATCAATAATCGGAGCTATGTCTTCTACTGCTTCAGGTACATGTTCTTCAATAACGTCTTTTAGCGCATTGCTGCCAAGATCTACGAAAAAGCTCAATATCTTATCAACAAAAGGTGATATCTTATCCCAAACTAATTTCAAGAAATCTAATATTTTACGGCCATTGCCTTCATATTCTTCTGGGTCCTTTGATACTTCGCCCTCAAGGTCAATATCGATAGCAATTACATGATTTATAAAATCCCATTTTTTAAAATCTGGATCCTGAAGATATGCAACTATTTCTGGTTCAAGATCATATTCTTCGTTAGCTGGGTCATCTATTATTTTTTCTAATTGACTAATTGTTAAAAGCTGATGCTCATTATCCTGTTCAAAATCAAGTATAAATACAGACGCAGCCTCAGTAATAGCCATTTCATCAACTTGCATTTTGACAGAGGCTTTGAATTTTTTCCACATATAATGCTTGCATAATCCTTTTGCTTCCTTCATTTCCTTTATTAGCTCAGGGTCTTCTACTCCATAATTTTCTGGAGCTTTCATGAAATCATTAAAATGTTTTTTTAAATCATCCTTTACATCATCATATTTATAGAATTTTAATTGAGTTTTAGTTTTTGTCATATCATCACCTCCGCTTGAATGAAATGTTTATTTTGATTATATACCTACTTAACT
>JAHDBQ010000134.1 GCA_020630305.1 Alphaproteobacteria bacterium
CTTGGAATCTATGCTTTTTCCCGTCATTACTTTTTAAAACGATATTGCAATCTTCTGCTGTTATTGAATCTTTTTTTAGTAATGCTAGAAACTTCTTAAAACTTCCAAAAGAACCTTGTTTTTCTTTGCCATTAATTGTTAGTGTCATAGCTGTTTCTTACATAAGTTTACAAAAAATCACCGGCATTTACTGGTGCATTAGCAGACTCTTCTACTTTGTAAAATGGCATTTCTTTTATGTTAATTCTGCTTGCGATAGCACTGCTTGGAAAGATTTGTGTTGCATTATTTAAAGCAGTCACAGCTGAATTATAAAACCTACGAGCCGCAGCAATTTGAGCTTCCACTTCGTTATAAGAACCCATTGCTGATAGCATAGTTTCGTTTGACTTTAATTCCGGATAATTTTCAACTTGCACCATAAATCCGCTCATTTTAGAGGCAAGCTCACCTGAAACTGCAAGATGCTTTTCGATAGCCGCCGGGTCTTGTTTATCATATGATTTATTAGATTTGGATCTAAGCTTAGTTATTTCTTCCATCACTCCCTTTTCATGCTCCATATATTTCTGGGCAATCTTCAGGATGTTAGGAATTAAGTTGGATCTTTTTTTAAGCTGCACGTCAATTCCAGAAAGCGCTTCGAGAGTATTATTCTTTTTTCTAATTAAACCTGCATACATGCTGTAAACGATAAAAACACCCAGCAGAGCCAAAACTAAAATTATTATTGCAAATATTCCCATGTTATTTATCCTCGTGTATTTATTATGTAATCTACTATTTAACAAGGCTTTATTATATCAGGATGCTAACGTAACTACAAATCATAAAAAAGCTATCCCCGAAATAAAATTTCAAGAGTAGCTTTGAATTAACTAATAACTGGCTTTACTAGCAAACATGAGAATTAATTTTCTGCCATATCCACTAGCTTCACCCTTGCCTTTATCGTCTTTTCTTTGAGATTCTTTTTGCCTGAAGGAGTCACTAGCCCCGGATTTACCTCCTTTATTCTGGGCAAAAGCTTCTTTTGCTGAATTTAGTATTTCTTGCTCTTGCGACAAATTTTGCGATGTAATTGCTAGCTTAACTTTATCCTCTGAAGCACCATCTTCCTGAATACTCATACCTTTTATAAAGCTATATGTTGGTTTTTTTAGAATTGATTCTAAATCACTACCATTACTTTTTAGTATATTATTTAGCTCATCTTGATCAAAACCATCTAAAACAGTATTAATTAATATTTTTTGCATAGCAAGTTCATAATAGGCATTAACTCCCTTTTCTTTATTCGTTCTGTCAAGCAAATAATTTGCAACGACTCTGGCTTTTGCCTCGCCTAGGTTATTAGCATTTTGCTTTAAGACTGCAATGATTTCTTCTGGCAAGTCTTGACCTTCTGGCAGCCGTATTGAGGTTATCTGCGCATTATATTTAACGGCATCCATCAGCACACCCATGCTTTCTTCATCTATATCAGTGAATTTTAAATTAAGAGATGTCATAGGATTTCCTTGTTTATTAATTTTATTATGCTCTTTTACAATTAAACATAGCTCGTCTAAGGCTTCGCCTGCAAGTATTTTTCCAACTACAAATAAAGTTCTATTTTCTGCCCCCTGTAGATTACCGGAAGCTTCTCTAATGATGGAACGTTTTATTGGATGCTCTGATAATTTATTTTGCAATTCTTCTAGAGTATGCTCTGGCAGCCCTTGCTGGCGCAGAGCTTCATTTTTTAAGTTCATTTTTTGTTGTAACAAATCAGGATTTGCTTCATTTAGTAATTCAGCAAGAATCAATTTAATTCTATCGCTTGTTCCCGGGCTAAAATCAATCAATCTAGCAACTGCAGCTCTGGCTTTAGACCGATATTCTCTTTTGTCATTTTCATCTGTTAAAGTATTTATTTGGTCGATTATAAAATTTTCAACTCTTTCGTTATTATAGCAATGCAAGTACGTATATTCATTCATTTCAAGGGCATTAACCAAATATTTAGCTCCCTCATTACCTATTTGATTATTATTCAGAGATAATAAACTTGCACTCGTATTTTCTCTTAAGGTTACTGCAAAAGCCTTAGCTCCTTCATCGCCTATTTGATTATTATTCAGAGATAATAAAATTAATTTATGGCCTTTTGAAAATTCTGCAAGAGCTTTAGCACCCTCATCACCTATTTGATTATCGTTCAACTGCAATACTATTAATCGCTTATTTTCTTTTAAACCCTCTGCAAGAGCTTTAGCACCCTCATCAGCTATTTGATTACCACCCAACCTCAATTCTTTTAAAGTCGTATTTCCTTCTAAGGCTCCTGCAAGAGCTAGCCAATCTTCGAGTACGACATCAGTTAAACCATGTAATTTAATGCGATTCATTCCATTATTCATCTTCTTAATGGCTTCTCTTATCTTCTCATTTTGAACTACATACTCTTCTTCGTTTCCTGCTTTACTCATAATCTTACTCTCCTTCAGTTTTGCTTTGCTAGCTTTTTACTTTATGCCAGCGGCCATTTATGTTAAATATTTAAAGGAATTTTTAAAGTTACCCCCACCCAATCTTCTAGTATTTAATTATAACATAAAAAATGCACAAAGTGCCAGGGGGGGTAAATGTAGGTTAATTATATTTAAAATATCTGAACAGTTGTTGTAATTTTGTCGCAATAGGTAATAGTTATATGTTCTGCTAAGATTTACTGCGCTGAAGAGGCGTTAGAGGTCCACCAAACTAGTTCAGGATGACATCACGGTTTTGGCGAAATAGATGATGATATGAAACTTCTGCGGTTAAACACACTCTGTCATTCCGGGCTTGACCCGGAATCTCTTCTTAATTTGCAAAGGTATGCCAGGCAGAAGGGGCGTTAGAGATCCTGAAAAAATTTCAGGATGACGTAGGTGGCGAGGCGAGATGTAATGTTAAAATGAGAATGCTGCGGTTTAAATAAATGATTTCATTCCGGACTCCGATCCGGAACCTCAACGAACTAAACGTGCTGCACTATGACTAGAGATCCGCGCCAGCTAGATCCCACAAAAAAACTACGCCTGAAGTAAAAAATTCAAGCGTAGCTTTTAAATCAACTAGGGAAAAGTTGTTTTTTACGGATTACTTTAGAATCCCATTCCAGGCATGCCGCCCATGCCGCCCATTCCACCAGGCATACCGCCGCCAGCAGGAGCGCTTGGAGCGCCATCTTTAGATGGCTCTTCTGTAATTATAGCCTCAGTAGTAATAATTAAAGAAGCAACAGATGCCGCGTCAAGAAGCGCAGTACGCACTACTTTAGTTGGATCTATAATTCCTGATTTAATCATATCTACATATTCCATATCTTGAGCATTGAAGCCAAATTTATGGTCTTTAGATTCAGCAATTTTCCCGCATACAACAGCGCCGTCAACACCTGCATTTTCAGCAATCTGACGCAGCGGAGCCTGCATTGCGTTCTTCACAATATTTACGCCAGCTTGTTGGTCTGCATTGCTTG
>JAHDBQ010000135.1 GCA_020630305.1 Alphaproteobacteria bacterium
AAAAGCGCCAATGTCATCCCTCGAAATACCATAAGTAGTCTGCGTTAGGTCATTTGATCCGAAACTAAAGAATTGCAAATGCTCAGCAATTTCATCAGCAGTCAGCGCAGCTCTTGGCAGCTCAATCATCGTTCCAATCTTAACATTGAATTTCATAGCAAGCTTTTCTTCGCAATCTTTAATAGCTTGCAGGGCATGATCTTTTATAATCAGGAATTCTTTGACATCACTAACCAAAGGAATCATTAGCTCTAACTTGCAGCTAATCTTATGCTTATTTTGAACATTAGCAATAGCTTCTAGCATTGCCTTTGTTTGCATTATATATATCTCCGGATATGAAATCCCAAGCCTGCAGCCTCTGTGGCCAAGCATCGGATTTAGCTCATGAAGCGCATGCAGCCTGTGATCAATAAGATCTACGGGCACATTCAAACTATCTGCCAATATTTGCTTATCTTTTCGCTCTGTTGGTAAAAACTCATGAAGCGGCGGATCTAAAAGCCTTACATTCACAGGGCGCTCTTGCATTATTTCAAATAGCTGCTCAAAATCTTCTACCTGAAGCGGGCGAAGCTTTTCAATTGCCTTTAGACGCTGCTGTTTGGTTTCTGCGATTATCATCTCCCTAACTAATGGAATTTTGTGCTCATCAAAAAACATATGCTCGGTTCTACACAAGCCAATTCCAATGGCTCCGAACTTGATTGCTACATTTGCGTCAAGTGCAGTCTCTGCATTAGCTCTAATCTTCAGCTGCCGCTCTTCGTCAGCCCAATGCAGAATTGTTTTAAACTCTTCAGAAAATTCCGGCTGAATTAAATGCACATCACCTGTAATTATATTTCCGCTAGAGCCGTCTATGGTTACATAGTCACCCTGCTTAATTTTTGTACCATCGGCGGTTGTAAAGAATTGCTGCTTTTCATTTACCACGAGGCCCTTTACTCCGCATACGCAAGGCTTGCCCATACCTCTTGCAACCACAGCTGCGTGGGAGGTCATACCTCCCCTAGCAGTGATAATACCAGATGCTACATGCATCCCTTTGATATCTTCTGGGCTAGTATCATTGCGGACTAAAATCACCTTATGCGAAGCAGCCATTTCTTCTGCGTCGTAAGGAGAAAATACTACCTTAGCAGTAGCAGCGCCAGGTGATGCAGGCAAGCCTTTTGCAATTACATTTGTTCCATGGCTGTAGTCAATGGCAGTATGAAGAAGCTGATTCAGCGACTCAGGGTCAATCCTCAGAAGCGCCTCTTGTTTATCTATCACCCCCTCTTCCACCATATCTACAGCAATTTTCAAAGCAGCTGCTGCTGCTCGTTTTCCATTTCTTGTTTGCAGAATATACAGCTTGCCTTCTTCAATCGTAAACTCAATATCTTGCATCTCTTTAAAATGAGCCTCTAGATTATTACAAACTTTGGTTAATTCCTGATATTGCTCAGGCATTTTTTTCTGCATAGAGCCAGGGTGATCCTCTGATATAATAGGGCTTGGGGTTCTAACTCCAGCTACCACATCCTCGCCTTGAGCATTAATTAAGTACTCGCCAAAAATTTCTTTTTTTCCGCTAGATGGGTCTCTGGTGAATACAACGCCAGTACCTGATGATTCGCCCTTATTGCCAAACACCATAGACTGCACATTCACGGCAGTTCCAATATCATCACTAATGTTATTAATCGAGCGGTAAGTGATCGCTCTTGGGCTCATCCATGACTCAAGCACAGCTATGATAGCTTTTTTAAGCTGAGAAAAAGGATCGCTTTCGAACTCTGAGCCACTATATTTTTTTATTATCTTTTTAAAATCAGCCACTATATCTTTTAGATTATCTAAAGAAAAGTCGCTATCTTTGGTTATATTATTATTTATTTTGTAATTATCTAATACTTCCTCGAATAAATAACTAGAAACTCCAAGCACTACCGAGGCGTACATTTCAAGGAACCTTCTATAGCTATCATAAGCAAAACAAGGATTGTTTGTTTCTGCTGCTATGCTTTCTGCCACTTCATCGTTCATGCCTAGATTCAAAATAGTATCCATCATGCCTGGCATGGAAACTCTCGCGCCAGAACGAACAGAAAGAAGCAGCTTTTTACCAGATTTGCCAAAATTCTTATTCGTTTCAGATTCAAGTCTGTTGATTGCATTTTCTAGATCTTGCGTAAAATTCTCTGGTAATGAGTTATTCTCCTGGTAATATTTACAAAGCTCAGTAGAGATTGTAAAACCAGCTGGAATAGGTAATCCTATATTGCACATCTGCGCAAGGCCTGCGCCTTTTCCACCCAAAATATCTCGCATTTCAGAATTGCCTTCTGCCTTAGAAGGACCAAAATCATAGATCTGTTTGCTCATTTAAAAGAACTCTCTTATAGAAATATTGACGTAATTTACTAAGTATCAGGATAAAAACCCTTATTTAATTTGCAATTTCAACATACACTAAAACTTCAATATTTAACAGATTTTTTTTTGTAATGTTGCAGATTACTTGCCAATCACGCTTGATTAGCAAAAACTGCAAAATAATTTACATCAATATTATCAGTTAATTGCCATTTTCTGCTAAGAACAGACATCTCCATTCCTTTTAGCTTGCTTAAGTGTAGCTGGCTAGAATCCATCATTTGTTTCATTTCAGAGGGCTTGATGAATTTATTATAATCATGAGTGCCAATTGGCATCCATTTTAATATATATTCCGCCATGATGATCGCTAGGCCATAAGATTTCGGAGTCCTATTAATTGTAGAGATAATAAGCACCCCGCCTTCTTTTACCATAGAATTTAAATTAAGCATAAAATCTTCTGGATTATTTACATGCTCTATAACTTCAAGACAAATTACTACATCATATTTCTTAGCATAATTTGCGTGTTCTTCTACTGTTGAATTTATAAACTTGGCATTAATGCTGTTTTGTGCTGCATGCTCTGAAGCTGCAGCAGTGTTGCTTTTATTTGCGTCAAGTCCAACTACTCTGCCGCCGGACTCAGCAAGAGCAGCAGAAATAAGCCCTCCACCACAGCCAACATCTAAAACATCCAAATCATTTAGATTATTTTCATCTTCTAATTTAAAATGCTCAGATATTGTTTCTTTGATGAATTTAATGCGCGTAGGATTAATCTGGTGCAGGGTTTTAAACTCACCATCCTTATCCCACCACTCTTTAGCAGTCCTGCTAAATTTTTTTAATTCATCTATGTTGATTGAAGAATTTTTCATTAGCTTTGTTATTTTTAGTTCAAAATATAAACTATAACATGTCACTTGTAAAATCAAGCGTTTTGTTAAGATTAAGCGCTATACCAATAGAAGGCATCTACACCTTTAAGTTAAAAAGTATCTTTTTATTAACTATGCTCTTTACAAATTAAATTAGAAATATATAATGCACGTCAGGGTATAGGTAATTTGTTGCAATTAAACTAAATAAGAAAAATGAAAAGACACGCAAAAACTCTAGAGTTTA
>JAHDBQ010000136.1 GCA_020630305.1 Alphaproteobacteria bacterium
TATTATTCCCGGCATCAAGCAAGTTGAAAGTGATGCTGAAGTCTTAAAGAAAATAGCGGTTTTTGTTTCGAAAAACTATAAATCTCTACAAATAGAAAAAGATGCTGCTGAAGATATATATTTTAGTGCCAAAGAAAACTTAGCCATGGGATACGGATATGACGAAGAAATAATTAATCTGTATGGAGAATACTTCAGCAATGAGTAGAACCAAAATAAATTTTCATGATAATTGGGAGGAGATATCTTATGAATCAAGATATCTTGATTCTTTGTGCTCAGCATTTTCTTTTGTAAAGCCTTGTGTTGCTGTAAAAAAATTCCGTGGCGCTTTAATCTTGTCTTATAACTCTACCCTTCAAAGAGCTCATGAACAAAAGACATTTGAATTAATTAAACAAATCATGCTGGAGCAAAATAATTCTCCCGAAATTTTATTAAAAGAATACTTGATTTTTAATACAGACTTCAATTTCTCTCTTTCAAAGATGATGAGAAATAATACATTAACAGACGAAACTAAGAATCTAATTAATGAGTTAAAAACTAACATTAGAGCATTGAAAAATTCGCTAGAGGAGAATATATCTCGAGCACATAATTATGACTCACGTATTGATTTAATTATTGAAAACAACAATCTACTAGATCAATATAGAACTTTGATTCATAACATGAATTTCAACCTAGAGCAGAAGAAACTTATACTTCGTCCATTGCAGGATGTATGCAAATTAATGTATCATATTTCCGAAAATAATGATCATCATATAAATAATGGAATGCATTACGTAGCAAACGATGATGGCTTACATGCTGAACATAATCTATTCCTAAACTACACCGAAGAAGGAGAAGAAGCCTATTATGGGACATCTAAATTAGCATGCGGCCATTGTCATGTAGTTCTTTCTGGATTTCTTTCTGAAGAGGATCTTGTAAATATTGTAAATCATAGAGGTACGCACGCTAAATTTTATAACACTTGGCTACCAGAAGAAACAAGAAACCAGATAGAGCACCTATATGAAGGGGAGGGGCATCATTCAGAGCATAGAAGACTTTCATTTGACCCTTTTGAGAAAATATTAACATCTCAGAAATGCTAGGCCTCGAACAAGAAACAAACTTAGTTCAACTAAAAAATCGAGCACTGTTTGATAACCCCGTAATAAATCTTGATGATTCTGATGAATTTCCGCCTTTAGAGTAATTTATAGAAGAACCTAACTACCACCTCCTACTTCCCAATGCAGAAATCACTAAAATATCCCGCCTATTATTTTTCTGAAGAGATATACACCCCCCGAAATAAGCTTCGGGGATTGTGTAATAAAGCATTCTGCAAAGCACTGAAAAAACAAGCATAGCTTGTAAGCTACAGCTTAGAGATTAATTTAACCTGTATAATCACCTAAACCAAAACTAAGATCAAATTCTTCATCAGAAGAAGATTCTATATAATTACAACCTACAACTTCAACACTTAACTCAGCACCTTGAGCATATTCTGGTTCAGGATTTAATAGACGTTTAATTTCTGCAATATATTCTCCTTGTCCATTATTCATTGCAGTTTCTAGTGGAGTATTACCTGCGCCATCAAGTTGCTCTTTATTTGCCCCAGATTCCAAAAGAGTTTTGATTTTACTTGAAGTTGCTGATTTTGCAGCAAAATGCAAAGGCGAATGGCCAAGATTATTCAGCTTATTGACGTTTACACCAGGTATTTCCAGAACCGCCTTTAGTAATTCATCATGATTTTTTCCTGCTAGTATATGAAGCGGCGTATTACCCCAAGTGTTTGGCATATCTTCAAATTGCAATATAGGCGTATAAGATACTTTGTCAGCTATATTTTTAGCCCCTAATTCTACTAATTTTTTTACAACAGGCAGAAGCTTAGCTTCGCTAAGAAAGCATACTTTTTCTGCGCACAAATACAAAATCGATTTACCTTCTACATTAACTGCATTGACGTCTAGATCAAAATCTTTTAAAACCTGCTCTATATTTATTGATTCTTGTTTTAAAACCTCTTTAATACTTTCTAAATCTTGGTTTGATATTACATCTTTTGGCATTTTTTGTCTCCATATTTTGATAATGATTATTATATAACTAAACTACATTACTACCTATTAATTATCAATATTTACCTTCTTTATCTTTTTAACCCTCTACTTCCTTACTTCCCGATGCAGAAATTACTGAATATTTCTCCGAGGATTTCGTCGACTGTTATATGACCCGTAATGCTACTGATGCATCTTGCCGTCATGCGAATATCCTCTGCAGCCAGGACTAGTTCATTATTCAGGCTAAATTCTTGAAGATATTCAAGGGCCTGCATTAACTGCCCACGATGCCTAGCTCTAGTGATCTGCGGCGTGTCGGTTGGCCTTGCAATATTTTCAGCTATCTTCAGAATTTTATTCGTTAGAGTATCAAGCCCCCTCTTCTCTTTCACGGAGATCTCTACCGCCTTAGTTCTAGTTACTTGAAAGCTTTCAGGGCCCAGCCTTTTTGCTATATCTATCTTATTAAAAATAACAATACTATTCTCATCTGCAAAATCCTCAAAAACCTCTGAGTCCAAATTATCCTGACCGGAGGCATCATGCATAATTAACTTAATATCAGAATCTTTTGCAATGTTAAGAGCCCTCTGTATGCCTTCCTTTTCGATTACATCATTAGTTTGCTTATGGATCCCGGCAGTATCCTGAAAAATAAATGGATAGCCACCAATATCAACATATCCTTCAATAACATCGCGCGTGGTGCCCGCTATCTCAGAAACAATTGCAATATCTCTTTGCATAAAGTAATTGAGCAGGCTAGACTTACCAACATTCGGCTTGCCGATGATAGCTAGCTTAATCCCGTTTTTAAGTCTTTCGCCGCGGTTATTATCATCTAAGTGCTCTGTAATCTCTGCCTGCAACTTTTCTATCGCCTCATTCGTTTGATTAGTTACGCTATCTGGGATATCCTCATCAGGAAAGTCAATATAAGCCTCAAGCAGCGCCAGTACCTTAAGTAGCTGCTCGCGCCATCCATCATATATTTCCTGCAAATCGCCTCCCATCTGACGAATGGCCTGCACGTGCTGCAACTCAGTTTCAGCATCGATTAGATCAGCCAGGCCTTCTGCAGCAGTTAAGTCCATCTTGCCATTTAGAAAAGCTCTTTTGGAAAACTCGCCAGCTTCAGCAAGCCTCAAGCCTGGAATTGAACTTAAAATTGAATTCATCATTTTAATCACAGCGACGCTGCCATGAGTATGGATCTCCACCGAATCCTCACCCGTAAAGCTAGCTGCGCCTTTAAAATAAACGATCATTGCGTTATCTATGGGCTGTTTATTTGCCGGATTATAGATAGTTTTGTAATATAAATATC
>JAHDBQ010000137.1:0-977 GCA_020630305.1 Alphaproteobacteria bacterium
TAACTGATGGAGGAGCAAGAGCAAATAACGTTACTTTTCATGCAAATGCAACATTAGGGGCTGGTTCTAATTACGCTACCAATGGAGATCTTTGCTTTGTTGAAGACTACCCACCATCTGGAGATTGTGGGGCAATAAAAGAAATCCATTACATTGGTGATCTATAATAAATTTGGTCTAATTAAGTGGTCATAATTAAGAAAACCATCGCTAAACCAGCGATGGTTTTTTTATATCATAGTTCAAACAAGACCGCAAGCAAAAGCTGCAAAAAAAAGCTTCTTAAATTTTAATTTTCAGCTTCAGTAAAAATTGTCTTCTATCAGGCTTAGGAATATGGTATGCTATTATCGGTATATAGTAAATTACCATGAGATTGATGGCGTTTATACAAAATAATTTATGATTTAGATATTATATTTTTTCTCTTAAATGCTTACCCATTAAAGGGAAAAAATGTAATTAGGTCAATTATAAAAGATAAAGTAAAAATACAGTCAAGCTCATGGTAATTTACTACAAAACTTAGTAAAAGATTTACTGCATATAAATTATGATTACAGAAGAACAAAATGTCGAAAATGTAGATTTCGGTGATGCAATCTCCGAGCGTTATTTGTCATACGCGCTATCCACGATTATGTCGCGCTCACTGCCCGATGTCCGGGATGGCTTAAAACCTGTGCATAGAAGGTTATTATATGCGATGATGAAGTTGCGTCTTGACCCGAGTTCTGGCTACAAGAAATGCGCAAGAGTAGTTGGTGATGTGATCGGTAAATACCATCCACATGGCGACACCGCTGTGTATGATACGCTAGTTCGGTTAGCTCAGAGCTTTTCATTGCGCTACCCGCTAATTGATGGACAGGGTAATTTTGGCTCTGTAGATGGCGATAATGCAGCTGCAATGCGTTATACCGAATCTAGAATGACAGAAATCTGTACATATTTATTGCAAGATCTAGACAAAGACA
>JAHDBQ010000137.1:987-3365 GCA_020630305.1 Alphaproteobacteria bacterium
CACTGTCGATTTTGACTCCACATATGATGATTCAGACACCGAGCCAACCTTGCTTCCAGCAAGCTTCCCGAATTTGCTTGCAAACGGTTCGGAAGGGATAGCAGTTGGTATGGCAACTAGCATTCCTCCGCATAATTTGCACGAGCTTTGCGACGCCCTGATTCATTTAATTGATAATCAAAAAAATACGACTTGCGCAGATTTAATGCAATTTATCAAAGGGCCTGATTTTCCTACAGGAGGAACGATTATTGACAGCCCCTCTGTTATAGCTGCTTCTTATGAGTCTGGCAAAGGAAGCTTCCGCGTTAGAGCGAAATGGGAGAAGGAGACCTTCTCGCACGGCCTTTATCAGATAGTAATTACCGAAATTCCCTACCAGGTGCAGAAGTCGAAATTAATTGAAAATATTGCCAATTTAATGAAGGATAAAAGGATACCTTTAATTAGCAATATCCGCGATGAATCTGCCGAAAATATCCGCATCATTATTGAGCCAAAGGGCAGATCCTGTGCACCGGAGGTAATTATGGAATCTTTATTTAAGCTTACTTCTTTAGAGTCCAGGGTGCATTTGAATCTGAATGTGCTTGGTTCAAATTCTGTACCGCGCGTGATGAATATATTAGAAGTCTTGCAAGAATTTATCGCGCACAGGAAAGAAATTGTACTGCGCAGAACAAGGTACAGGCTGGGCAAAATTGAAGATAGATTAGAGATATTAGCAGCCCTGCAGATCGCTTATTTAAATATTGATGAGGTGATAAGAATCATCAGGGAAGAAGATGAGCCAAAGCAAGAGCTGATAAAAGCATTTAAGCTTTCTGATGTACAGGCCGAAGCTATCTTGAACATTAAACTTCGCTCTCTTCGTAAATTGGAAGAAGATCAAATAATAGCTGAGAATGACGCCTTAAATAGAGAGCAAGAGCAGCTAAATAAAATTATAAATAGCCCAGCACAAATGTGGAAACTTGTAAAGAATGAGCTTAAAGATGTACAAAAGAAATTTGGCAATGAAACAGAAATAGGCAAGCGCATGACTAATTTCGAAGAAGTTGAAGACTCTGCGCAAGTGATTGATATTTCTGCATTTGTTGAGAAAGAACCAATTACGGTTATCTGCTCTAAAATGGGTTGGATTCGTTCAATGAAGGGACATAATTTAGATCTTTCTAATGCTAAATATAAAGATGGAGACTCGCAAAATTTCGTCATTGAAACCCACACGACAAGTAATATATTAGTTTGCGCAAGCAATGGGCGTTTCTTTACGATACTTGCAGATAATATTGCTAAAGGTAAGGGGCACGGCGAATCTATCAGGTTGATGATAGATCTTGAAGATAGCGACATCACAAATATTATTGGCCATAAGCCGGGCGAGAAATTGCTGCTTGCATCTAATCTAGGTAAGGGCTTTATTGTTAATAGTGACGACGTGATAGCCTCGACTAAATCTGGTAAGGTGGTAATGAATGTTACCGGAACTAATAAATGCGTGGTATGCAAGTCAGTCAGTGGCGACATGGTAGCAGTGATTGGCACTAACAGAAAGCTCGTAGTATTTGATATATCTGAACTGCCAGAAATGAAGCGAGGACAGGGGGTTGCTTTGCAGAAATATCGTGATGCAAAGCTCTCAGATGCTAAAACATTCTCTGCCGAGGAGGGGCTTAGTTGGAATTTAGGCAATAAACAGCGCCTAGAAAAAGAGATTCTTATGTGGCGTACCAAGCGCGGGGGAATAGGTAAAATGCCGCCAAATGGCTTCCCAAAAAATAATAGATTCTGAATTTAGTAATTGCTTTTAGTTGATTATAAAGTCTAGGATTCTCTTTAGATATTTATGAAATGCCTAAGGTAAATATGCAATAATTTTGCGCTGCTAAACTTTCTTCTCATTGACTTAAGAAATATAATCCTATATATTCCTTAACTGTTTTTTTAGGCCAGTTGAGGAAAAAAATATTATGAAGAAACAAGCTACAAATTCATTGCCAATTATGGTAAGAAATTCTATCCCTTTAAATGTTTTTATTTTGGCGGCGATCCATTTTGCTTTACTGATATCCTCGAATTTAACAGGATCAAAAATAATTAAAATTTATGGGTGTGAGTTCACAGCTGCTCTATTATTTTTTCCACTAACATACGTTATTGACGATATTATTACTGAAGTTTACGGCTTTAATGTGAGTAAAAAAGTTATCTGGCTTGCCTTGTTTGCTAATATTGTGATATTGTTAACTACAAGCCTGGCTGTGTATTTACCAGGAGCAGCTTATTGGGATGGGCAGCGTGCATTTGCGGAAGTCTTCTTGGCGGCTCCGCGCATTTTTCTAGCTTCAATTTTGGCATACATTACCGGTGAATTT
>JAHDBQ010000138.1 GCA_020630305.1 Alphaproteobacteria bacterium
GCAAAACTATGCCTCAAGATATGCGGAGAGACAATGCTAGGATCAAGCCCTGAATTAATGGCAACCTTTTTTAATTGCTGACCAAAATTTTGACGAGTCATATGACCAAGAGAAGAGGCACTTGCAAAGAAAAATTGCTGCGCATTAGAAGACCTGCCTTTACAAAACTTGTCGCGAATTACCAAATAATCCATTAAAGCAGCCATAGCCTTATCATTTATTACAACGATACGCTCCTTGTTACCTTTGCCTTTAACAGCAAAAGATGAACGAATTTCTGGCCTAGTAATAAAACCGCTAATTATCGTTTGCAACTTCAAAGAAACAAGCTCGCTAACTCTTAGCCCACTAGCATAAATCAAGTGGATCATCGCTTTTAGCCTTATATCTTCTGGCGAAGCAGCAGCAGAACACTCCTCCAGCAAAGCTTTGATGTCGTCAATGCTCAGTATCGAAGGTAATTTATTCTGATATTTCGGTAAATCAACTACAAGCACTGGGTTATAGTCCGCGTAGCTTTCACTTATTAAAAAATTATAATAACTTTTTATAGTAGATATTTTTCTGTTAATTGATCTTGCTGATATACTCTCTTTGCTGAGCACTTGAATATAACCTTCAACATCAGGAGAAGTCAAAGATTGTTCATCAACTTTCTTCTTGATCATAAATTTAGAAAAATCAACCAAGTCTTTTTTATAACTTACTAAGGTATTTTCTGCGATACCTTTTTCTGCCAAAATCATCTCAAGAAATTGTTCAATATATTGCACGCGAGCTTTCCTTTCAATTAGATTACAAAAATATTTTGAGTATATTTAGATATAACAATTATACAAGAAACTAAGATCAATCACAATTATTTATTATGTAATAGTAATTATAATTTTGAAGCAGCTGCATCATTAACGCAGATAAAAAAAACGCTGAAAATTGGAGGCCAGAGCCGGAATCGAACCGGCGATAGAGGAGTTGCAGTCCACTGCATTACCACTTTGCTATCTGGCCAAATATAGTTTTAAACACAATCCTTCAAGCTGAATTAGCAATAAAGACTACCTAAAGAGTTGGATAGATGGAGTTTTAATCAAAATTCTGATAAAAAGCAAGTAAAAAATTTAATTTTGTAATTATTTCCTTTATTGCAAACTATAAATCCTTAAGCTATTACAGCAAATTTTTGGAAGAAATTTCAAATAAAACCTAAAAACTGTTGCAAAAATAATTGAAAAATGTTAAATTACGAAGTTAGAAAATTCTGTAAGCATAGGCATTTTATAATAATCACAAACTTAATTAGTTGTATATCTATAAAATAACACTTACCTTTGAAAGAGCTCTGATCAATTACCAAAGCTTCAACTTTCTAAGTAACGCATTACAGTAATTAAAAGGGCTGCTTGGTTTGTTAGGGTGATATGTATAATCCTTTGAGCTATAATAATTTGAACGGGATCGGTCACTGATTGCATCGTGGTGTAGTTACTACTGAACCCACTTTTACTTACAAGGTTCTCAAATTTGGTGAACTTTGCCCGACGGCTTTAGCGGCTCTATACAAATGCTTCACATTGTATTTGAATTTTAATAATAATCCTATATTATAAATATATTATAGGATAGGAAAGGTTTTAATGACAGTTAAAAAAAACAATGCACTAGTTGCATTTATGGTGTGGTTAAGTATAACAATGTTTTATTGTTATCAATATATAGTTCGCATTCTACCCAATATAATCGAACCAAACTTAAAAGCAAAATACGACATCAGCGTATCCGATTTTGCAGATTTTGCTGGCCTATATTACATAGGGTACGTCGCAGTACATATTCCTATTGGTATTGCACTTGGAAGATTTGGTGCTAAAAAAATCATGCCGCTTTTTATATTTTTTACTGCAGCAGGACTTCTGCCTATAGTATTTTCAGATAGTTGGACTATGGTAATTGCAGGCAGAATCTTAAACGGTATTGGAGCTTCCGCGGCTAGTGTTGGTGCCCTTCAAACATTTAGAATTATGTATCCTGACAAGTTCGCAAGAGTACTTGGCTTCACTGTATGTACTGGAATTATAACTGCAGTATATATAAGCTCACCGCTTGCTGAAGTTATTGAAAATATAGGCTTTGACTTAACACTACAAATTATTATGTATTCTGGTACCGCCTTGGCAATTATTTCATTTATTATAATACCAAAATCAGAAGGAGAGAACCAAGACAGTAACATTCTAGGTGATATTAAATTTATTTTATCCAATTATAAATTACTACTAGCAAGCTTATTTGCTGGGTTAATGGTTGGACCACTTGAAGGATTCGGAGATGCCTGGGGAAGTAAATTCATGATTGCCGTTTACGCTCTTGAAAAAGTTTCTGCAGACACGATTACATTGTCAATTTCACTGGGAATGTGTGCTGGTTGCATTATACTACCATACATAGCAGACAAAACGCGTATGTATATTGGCGTAACTATGCTATCTGGAATAGCAATGATACTGTGCTTTATGCATATTTTAGGTGAAGAAGCTACCGAGAACTCATTATACTACACATGCTTTGCAACTGGAATATTTTGCGCATATCAGGTTATTATCATTCCTAAAATCACCACATATGTACCGGAAGAAAAAAGCGGGCTAGCTGCTGCGGTAGCCAACATGATTATTATGGCATTTGGATCTTTATTCCACAAAGCAATTGCTTCAAGGCTAGACCAAAACTGGAATGGACAAATGAATAATGGAACTAAATTATATGATAATGAAGCATATGTAGCTGCAATTTCTGTAATCCCAATAGCAATTGCAATTGCTGTAATTGGCTTTGCATTGCATACTATAATAAGCGTAATGAGAGCAAAAAGGATACAAGAAGCTACCATTAGCGAGTAACCTCTAAATGTTTTTTCTATTTACACCTGCCTGGGGATTTACTTAACAAGAGCGACATTTTAAAATATTCCTTGCAATAAATCTTCTGTTTAAATATTACACCATTGATTACTTAGCGCTTGGCACCTTGAATTAACTTTAGTTTATTTGACTTTTATGAATAATATAATAACTCGTTTTGCCCCATCCCCTACTGGAAAATTGCATATTGGTAATATGCGCATCGCCCTTATTAATTGGCTTTTTGCTAGAAAAAATGGCGGGAAGTTTATATTGCGGATGGATGATACTGATCTTGTTCGCAGCCGTGATGAGTATAAAGAGGAAATAATCAAAGATCTTGACTGGATGGGGGTTAACCCAGATGAACAATTTAATCAGCTAGAGCGCCTT
>JAHDBQ010000139.1 GCA_020630305.1 Alphaproteobacteria bacterium
TCAAAAACTTTATGGAATGGGGAATGCACTTCACAAATAATTAATAGATAAGAGAAGTGTAAGGATTTATGCGCCAGTTGGTACTACAAAAGATTTGCTTGCATATTTAATGCGTAGAATGCTTGAAAATGGCGCTTCAGCAAATTTTGTAAGTAAAGTAAATTCGAGAGATATTTCTATAGATGAAATAGCTTATGATGTTAACGATAGAGTGCTCAATTTATTAGACAATGCTAATAAAATTGTGCTTCCAGAAAATATATATCCAAATAGGAAAAATGGTATGGGATACGAATTGGGTTATAAAACTAATTATGATTATATTCAAGAAAAGGTAGCTAGCTACTTTGATAAAGTTCATAAAGTGGGTTCGATTATTAATGGCAAAGAATCTGCCATGGTAAAAAACTCGAAAGAAGGTTTTTGTCCCGCAAAAAATGCTGAAAAATTTTCAACGATAAGTGATTGTGTTGAAGCAGAAATTAAAGATGCAATTAATTATGCGAAAGAAGGTTTTGAAAAATGGAGCGAAGTAGGTGTAGAGAAGCGCGCTATTATATTAGAAAAAATTGCAAAAGCTTTTGAAGATAATAAATTTGAGCTATATGCTTTGCTGGTTAAGGAAGCCGGTAAATCAATTCATGATGCTATTAATGAAGTAATTGAGGCGATTGATTTTTGTAGATATTATGCAAGTCAAGCAAAGTTAATTATGGTAGAACGTCATTTACCTGGTCCAACGGGTGAGACTAATATTCTTACAATGCATCCACGTGGTGTATTTTTATGTATTAGTCCATGGAATTTTCCTTTTGCAATATTTACAGGACAAATAGTAGCAGCTCTTGCCGCCGGTAATACAGTAGTTGCAAAACCATCAGGTCAAACACCTGTTATAGCAAATTTTGCTGTAAAATTAATGCATAAAGCTGGATTACCAAAAGCAGCTTTACATCTTACTATTACTTCTGGCAGTAATATTAATAAATATGCAGTTTCAGATGAAAGAGTTTCAGGCGTTACTTTTACTGGATCTTGTCATGCTGCACATTCGATTAATGCAACTTTATCGCAAAGAAAGTCTGGTATTGTTCCATTTATTGCAGAAACTGGCGGACAAAACGCAATGATAGTTGATAGCTCCGCTCTACTTGAACAGGTTACTGACGATGTTCTTGCTTCCGCATTTTATTCTGCTGGTCAGAGATGTTCAGCTCTTCGTATGCTTTATGTACAAGAAGAAATATACGATGAATTATTGGAGATGTTAAAAGGTGCAACAGAATTAATTAAGATTGGAGATACTTCGGATTTTACAATGGATATTGGTCCAGTAATTGATAAATCAGCTAAAGAGGCATTGGATTCTCACATCGAAGATATGCAGAAGAAAGGATATAGCATATATGTGCATCCACATAATGGTAAAATGAAAAATGGCTATTATTTTTATCCTCATATTATTGAAGTTAAATCGATTAGTGATATACCAGATGAAAAATTTGGTCCAATTCTTCACATTACCAAATTTAAGTCTAAGAATCTTGATAAAGTAATTGATGAAATAAATAATTGTGGTTTTGGTCTAACTTTTGGTGTTCACACTAGAATAGAAGAAAAGATAGAATATATTAGATCAAGAGTGCATGTAGGAAATTTCTATGCTAATAGATCAATTGTTGGAGCAAAAGTTGAGTCGCAACCATTTGGTGGAGAGAATAAATCAGGTACAGGCTTTAAAGCTGGTGGTCCAAATTATTTATTGCGTTTTATGACAGAGCGCACCTCATCAATAAATACTACAGCTTTTGGTGGAGATGTTGAGCTTTTAAATAGCTAACTCATGTTATAATAGAGTGGATAATACTAGATGCTGTTAGTTTAAAAACGTGAATTTAGTTTAAGAGCATAGGAAAATGACGCTTGACCTGCGTCATTACGAGGAGCCGAAGGCGGGCGTGGGTAATCCACAAATGGATCGCCGCAGTCGATAAAGCTCCTTCGCGATGACGCTGAGCAGTAAAAGACAATAAAACTCTACAACTTAACGTGCTTCTTGTCCTAAAATGGCGTTAAAAAATAATGAATATTCAATGTGGCGATACTAATAGCTGTTTATTAGATCGGACAGCTTTTGCTCGCAAACTCCGTATTGTTTCCATGAGCAGCCATTACACGCGCTGTGAAATTTTTCTATACTCATATTTTGTTTGATACGATTTTTTGCTTTTCTCCAACTAATAGATTCTCCAGTTTTTAACGCTAATATCTTTTTATGAGCATTGTCGAGTTTAACTATTTTGCTTTGGGATTTGCATAATGTATCGTCGAGTTTATTAGGGCAAGGAGAGCATATACTATCCATATACTCAACTACTTCAATTAGGGTATCTTCATCATTATTTATTTCTTGGATAATTTTTTTATAATTTTTTATGAATCCAAGAGAGTAGCCCTTGCCACTAAAGGCAAGGGTGCACATAAAGTGATGAGGTCTAAATTTTATTGAGGCCATTTTTTATGAGCTTTACTGATGAGCCTGTGAAGATTGCCTTAACAATACCAGGTAAAATGAAAGGATATAAGCCAAGCTCAAACGATTTTTCAATACCAACATATAAAGCAAGCTGCGGTATTCCAACAATAAATAGGCATGAAGAGCCAATTGAACTATAAATAATTAGCTTTAACCAGCTATCTTCGCCAAATTTCTCGCGCATTGTTGTAACTACATAAATACAAAGAAGCATGCCGATCAAGTAGCCTCCAGATGGGCCCATTAAAACAGGTATTCCTGCCGAAAATCCAGCAAATACCGGTGCTCCCATCGCTCCTAGAGTAAGAAAACATATCATTGAAGATATAGCTTCTCTTTTTTCATAACAAAGCGAAATGACGAGAATACCAACACTGTATAAAGATATAGGTACTGGTTTTAGGGGTATTTGAACTTGTGCGCATAGAAAAATTAATGCAACGCCAAGAGCAATTCTGAGTAATTTATAGTTAACGGAGGAAGGAATCTTTCTTATTAGAGTTTTCATAATAACCTCTTAGAAGTAATGTATGTAGCCAGATTCTAGAGACAAGATGATAGTTAGTCAAGTTGTCTCTTTAATTTTGGAATCTGCTACCTAAATGAATTGCTCTAGTTTTTCTAGAGCAATTGGCATGTTTTTTCTACCAAAACCAACTCTAAAATGCTGAGAATTATATGAGTATGCAGATGCTGGAAGCAGCAATACTCCTTGCTTTGCTACTAACTC
>JAHDBQ010000140.1 GCA_020630305.1 Alphaproteobacteria bacterium
AAGCTACTATTTTTTATATTATTCTTTATATCTTCTAGAGAAGTATTCTCATTATTTTCAATAAATTCTATTAGCCAGTTTTTGAATCCTTCTAATTCCAAGTTCTCTAGGGTGATATTTATATCTGTCTCCTTAATAACTTCGGGCCTTTTAAGCAAATATACGCATATAGCATATTCGGCAAATTCAATTTCAGAATATTTCTTAGTATCAATTATTTCCTGGCTAATTTTATCAGGAGCATATTTACCGCCGCCTTTACCTTTGCGCAGTAGATTATTCCAGATCATATCCTTAAAATAACGCCTAAAATTCGACTGCAAGACGTTATCCTTAATATCATGCGTGTAGGAAAATAATTTATTTTCTAAGGCGGATCTCGCCTCTGCTGTTTTAAACCCCCCTCTTCCGAATTCTTGCTTCCAAATCATTTCCGAAAGGCCAATTCTACTGCCTAAGATTTGCTCAAAAGCCTGCGGACCATTTTTTTTGATTAAATCATCGGGGTCCATATTTTTAGGCAAGTTAATAAATGATATAAACTTATCAGCGGAAATATCAGGCAAAGCCATATCAATTAGCCTTTTACTAGCCCTGATGCCAGCTGCATCACCATCTAGACAAGCTATTATCTCGTCTCCTGATCGCCAAAGCTTTTTGATGTGCTGCGCAGTAACTGCAGTCCCAAGACTTGCTACCGCATGCTTAAACCCAGCTTGGTGCAAAGCTATAACATCCATATAACCTTCAACAACAATTGAGTAATTATCTTTATAAGCCTGGCTGGTTGCTATATTCTCCCCATACATTGTTTCTGATTTTTTAAACACCAAAGTTTCAGGGGAGTTAATATATTTCGGCATAGCATCACCAATTGCCCTACCCCCAAAGCCAACTATTTTGTTATAGTTGTTCTTAATCGGGAACATTATGCGGTTATTAAATATCTCGTAAATTTTTCCGTTATCTCTTTTGCCAAACAAACCGATTTTTAGCAAGTCTTTTAGAGGCACCCCTTTGCTAGCAAAGAATTTCTCTAAGTTACCCCTGCCAGGCGCATAACCAATTGAGAATTCTTCAATTGATGAATTTTTAATTCCGCGCTGACGCAAATAATCGATAATCTCTTGATTTCTTTGCTGGGTAAAGAAATCATTGGCAATCATTAGCAGGCTATATATATGATCCGACTCTTCATATTGGCGAGCCTCGGCCGCAGAAACTTTTGGCACCTCAATACCATTATCTTCGGCAAGTTTTCTAGCTGCTTCGTTATATTTCATTCCTGACGTTTCAGAAACAAACCTAATCGCATCACCATGCGCTCCGCAGCCAAAGCAATGATAAAATCTTTTGCTGTCATTTACTGTAAAAGAAGGTGTTTTCTCTTCATGAAAAGGGCATAAGCCAGAATATTCGCCCCCCTTTTTAGTAAGGACAACTCTAGTTCTAACTATATCTGAAACTCGCAAGGAATTGCGAAGATTTTCATAAAAATCTCGTGATAAACTCATTAGCCTAAAAAGATCGCCCCAAAAAATAATGTGCAAATTGCGTACGTTAAAGGAATTGATAAATTATCATCAATCAAAACCGAAACCTTATCGTTGATTTTCACTTCCTGAGAATAAAATTCAGCAAAAGTTGTAAAAAACGAACTTAAGAAAATAATCGAGAAGCTGGTTTTATATCCAATAATTAAATAGCAAAATATGCTCACTAATATAGCAGAGATAAAAAACGCCGCAGCTCCTTCATAAGATTTTCCGTTTGCTAAACGCTCTCCGTGCCTCATACCCACAATTGCTGCAAAGCTATCGCATGCTATTAAAATAAATAATGAAGTGATAGCCAATTTTTTTGGAAAAAGCAAACATGTCAGGAAAAAACCAATCGCCATATAGCTAGAGCTTGCCAGCCTATTTTTAGAGATTTTTTCTTCCTCTCGCATTAATTTTCCAAGAATTTTATCTAATACCCCTTTAATTTTTTTGTTAGAGTGCCTATATGTATCTAAGAAGATAGCAAGGGCAGTAACTATACCAAGCGTGATGACCATAGCGGTCTTGCTGGTGAAGAAATATATAACTGGGAAAACTAAACTTGCAACATGGAAGAGTTTACGCTTTGTTTCAAAATTTATTGAGTCGTTATTCATAAAAGTAATTTTATAACTGATTTGACAAATTGATATCGTATTAATATACTTCCAAATCAAAACTTAAACAAGAGATAAATAAAATATGAACAAATTTCCTATAACAAAAAATGGACATGAAAAACTAGAAGCAGAAATTAAAACGCTAAAATACACCGATCGTCCAGCCATAATTGAAGCTATTGCTACCGCAAGAGAATTTGGCGACTTGTCTGAAAATGCTGAGTATCATGCAGCTCGCGAGAAGCAAAGCTTTGTCGAAGGTAGAATCTTAGATCTTGACAATAAATTCTCAAGAGCAGAAATTATTGATGTGACAAAATTAAACAGTGATAGTGTGAAATTCGGCGCAACTGTAAAATTAATCGACGATGATACTGAAGAAGAAAGTACATATCATATTCTAGGTGAATATGAGGCGGATATTACTAAGCAGCGTATTTCAACAAAAGCACCGCTTGCAAAAGCCTTAATGGGCAAATCAGTTGGCGATATAGTAGAAGTGACGACTCCAAGAGGAGCTAAAGTATATGAGGTGCTAGAGATATCATTTAAAGAGGTTAGTCTGGATTAGGAGGCGAAGACAGAGTTTGTTTTTTGTCTATCTAGACTTGTGAGCTTCATATTTTAGGCCAATACTTACCTATTATTAGCGTCAGCCTAAGCCTAAGAATGACGTCATCGGCGAATTTACTTCAAGATCTCTACAACCTTTCAACGCATATACATGCTGCAAGTAAAGTAGAGATTCCTTGACCTGCGCCCAGAATGACGTCTGCTTGGAATTATTAATTATCATTTGATCATCGATCTCGTAGCGCCCCCGATGTCATCCTGAACTAGTTTCAGGATCTCATAAAACTTTCAACATTAGTACAACGCGTCTAGTGTAATGAGATTCCGGATCGGAGTCCAGAATGACGTCTGCTTGGAATTATTAATTATCATTTGATCGTCGATCTCGTAGCGCCCCCGATGTCATCCTGAACTAGTTTCAGGATCTCAAAATCCTTCAACATAGTACAACGCGTCTAGTGTAATGAGATTCCGGATCGGAGTCCAGAATGACGTCTGCTTGGAATTATTAATTATCATTTGATC
>JAHDBQ010000141.1 GCA_020630305.1 Alphaproteobacteria bacterium
GCTTGTTCTCTTGCAATTGTTTGACTATTTTGCGCACATCCTGAGATCTATTTTTATTCATAACAAGTAGTGCATCTTTTGTATCTGCAATTACTAAATCTTCTACTCCTACAGATGCAACTAATCTATTTTCTGAGTGGATTATACAATCAGATACATCCTCTAATACCGCTTCACCAATTACATAATTACCGTTATTATCTTTATCAGATAATTCACCATATTCAAGCCAAGAACCAATATCAGACCAACCAATATCACAAGGCACAACGGCAATATTTTGGGATTTTTCAAATACAGCATAATCAATTGAAATATCTTCTAATGTAGCAAATATTTTGCTATCTATTTCAAATTGAAGATTATCTTCTGATTCCGACCTCACCCCGTGATCTAATGCTCTTGAGCATATATTTATAGTATCAGGGCAGAGATTTTGCATCTCTGCAATTATAGCGCCTGCATTCAAACAAAACATACCGGAATTCCACAAATATTTACCAGAAGATAGATATTGTTTAGCGGTCTCAAGATCTGGCTTTTCAACAAATCGCTCGACACTATTTCCTTCAGACTCAATATAACCATACCCCGTTTTTGGCGAATCAGGAGTAATCCCGAACGTAACCAACTTACCTTCATTTGCTAAAATAACAGCCTCACTAATAGCTTTCAGGAATGCATCTTCATCATTGATTAAATGATCTGAAGGAACAATCAGCAATGAGCAATCATCTCCATATTTATTCATGGCATAGCTAGCAGCTAAAGCTATTGATGCTGCTGAATTTTTACCGAATGGTTCTAATAAAAAGCTGTTAAATATTTTCTTCTGATTAATTTCTGCATACTCATCTTTAGTATAAAAAAATAAATCCCTATTTGTAACTGTTATGATCTCAGTCAATCCATTAATTTTCGCTACCCGCTCATATGTTTTTTGGATAAAGCTTTTACCATCCTGCAATTTTATAAATGGCTTGGGATGAGCTTTTCTTGAAGCTGGCCATAATCTTGACCCAATACCGCCAGACAATATAACTGGCACTATAATATTCTGTTTTTCTTCTTGCATTTTAAATCATATAAAGTTACAAATTGACTCGCCTTGAGCAAATAAAGCGTAGCCATAAGATAATAGCTTTATCTTATAAATATTACAAGCATTAATAGTACTATAGAAACAATATTATATTTGCAATTTAAACTTTCTTTATAAGCTCCAATGTAGTTTCCAGAATCATGCTAGCTGCTGCTAAATCATCAGACTCATTGCGCTGTTTTCTGTTTAAACCAAATCCGCTAAGGAAGCTGTCTGCGGCCTTAGAGGTTAATCTCTCATCCTGAAAAAAGATCGGCAAGTTAGTGCGTTTCTCAAGCTTCTGGGCAAATTTTTTGACGCTGTTTGTTTGCTCGCTTTCACTGCCATCCATATTAACCGGCAAGCCAATTACAATACCGCAAATATTTTTCTCTTTGATGATTTCCAATAAATTAGTGATTTTTTTCTTTTCGGACTCTAAAGTAATCATGCAAAGCGGCAGGGGCATGGAAAGATCTGGCGTTGAGATAGCAATGCCCATCTTTTTTTTACCATAATCGATGGCAATAATTGGCATTTGCTTTTGCAAAAAATGATAAAAATCTTGAACTGTTTGCGTTATCATGATAATTAAATGTACGATCAATAAATTAAATTTACTTATATGCTAGAAACTATAAAAAAGCTGTTTGATGTTAAATTCCTGAAATCACTATTGATTTTTGCACTTGTATATTGCCTTCTATTTAACTCAGCGGTGATTATATATAAGTTTCAATACTTTAAAGCCAATAGTTTGACTGGAATTTTAGAACTTGTAAAGGATTTTTTCTATAATGTAATAACTCTTTTTGTTATTTTCTTTGGCCTTGCCTTTATGCGTCTTACTTTTGCCATTGGTGCTCTTGGGCTTTTTGTAAGCGGAGCAATTAGTAGCTACTATCTATTTTTCTTTTCTCAGGCGCCAACTAAAACCATGCTACATTCAGTGTTTGCAACAAACGCAACTGAAGCATCAGAGCTCATTGGTCTGCGCATTATTATCTGGATAGCTTTTTGTATTATTTTATGCATATATATGTTAAGGCGCTATAATTACTGCGCTAATATTTACACTTTTAATAAATTTATTTCGGTTATATGTTTGTATTTCCTAGGAGTAAATATAGTTCATCCGCAGCATAGCTTCTTAAAAACATACTTCCCTATACAATATTTACATAATAGCTATGCTGTATTATTTGAAAGCAATCGAGATTATACAAGAGAAGATATTAATGGCAAATTTAGTTTTACAGAAAAAACTAAAAATGAAGATGTAATTGTCGTGCTTGTAATTGGTGAATCAGCGCGCTACGGCAATTTTGGAATTAATGGCTATGAGCGCAATACAACCCCGTTACTTGCAAAAAGAAAGGATATTATATCATATAAAGCGCGTTCTTGCTCAAGCTCTACATATCTTTCAGTACCATGCATGCTTTCGCGCCTAAGTGAAGATAAATTAAGTGATATAGAAAAAGAAAGCTCGCTGCTTTCTGTGCTTACCAAGCTTGGTTATGAAACAGTTTGGATGGGAACCCAATCAATAACAAAACATTATAAAAATAGAAAAGGCGGATCTTTTTACGACGAAGTAAAATTTCACATGATACCAGGTGGTTCTATTGCAATGCTGCCAAACAGTCATGATGGAAAGTTACTACCTTACTTACAAGAACAGATAAAAGAAAATGGCAAGAAATTCATAGTTCTGCATACGACTGGTAGCCACTGGAATTACGGAGCAAGGTACCCTAAAGAGTTTGAAATATTCAAGCCGTCAATGGGTAACACTTCAAATAGTGATGCATCTAGTTGTAATCCGGGCGAACGCCTAAATAGCTACGATAATTCGATTGTTTACACGGATTATGTTTTAGATGAAATTATCGAACAATTAAAAGACAAGAAAGCTTTTATTATTTTCGCCTCTGACCATGGTGAATCTCTTGGAGAAAATGGTTGCCTGACGCATGGTTCTGAGGAGTATGTTGAAGAGCAACGCCAGGTTCCGTTCATTGTTTGGATGTCTGAGAGTTACAAGGCAGAAAATAAAAAGAAATGGGATGCGATGCAGGCAAAAAGCAAGGTACCAATTTCACATGATTTTATATTTCATTCAATTC
>JAHDBQ010000142.1 GCA_020630305.1 Alphaproteobacteria bacterium
ACATAAAACTTATGAAAGAACTTAATATTGTTGGTGGTGGATTAGCTGGATCAGAGGCTGCATGGCAGGCTGCAAATAGGGGGGTGAAAGTGAATTTATATGAAATGCGTGATGGTGGTAGATCAACAGACGCGCATAGCACAGATAAACTAGCAGAGCTTGTATGTTCAAATTCTTTTAGAAATGACGATCCAGCAAGCGCAATTGGCCTGCTTCATGCAGAGATGCGCTCTTTGGGGTCGCTTATTATGCAGGCGGCAGATGATAACAAAGTGCCAGCAGGATCTGCTCTTGCTATGGATAGAGACGGCTTCGCTGAGTCCGTTACAAAGAGTTTAGAAGAGCATAAGAATATTAACATAGTTCGGCAAGAGGTGAATTTAATACCAGATGACTCAAGCAGCGCTTGGATCTTTGCGACTGGGCCGCTTACTTCAGGTAATTTAAGTAAAGAAATAATCAAGATCACAGGAGAGGATAAGCTAGCTTTCTTTGATGCTATAGCGCCTATTATTTACACAGATAGCATTGATTTTAACAAGGCATGGTTTCAGTCAAGATACAATAAAGAGGGTCCAGGAGGAACTGGAAAAGATTATATAAATTGTCCAATGAGTAAAGAGCAATATTATAATTTCATCGACAGCTTAATTGAAGGCGAGAAGACAGAATTCAAGCAATGGGAGAAAGATACGCCTTATTTCAATGGCTGCTTGCCAATAGAGGTCATGGCAGAGCGTGGCAAGGATACGCTTCGCTTTGGGCCAATGAAGCCAGTGGGGCTTGATAACCCGCATTCTAATGAGCGTCCATACGCTGTTGTGCAGCTGCGTCAGGATAATGCGCTTGCCACTTTATATAATATTGTGGGCTTTCAAACTAAGCTTAAATATGGCGCGCAGAAAGAGGTATTTAAAACTATACCAGGCCTTGAGAATGCTGAATTTGCTCGGCTAGGAGGGATTCATCGCAATACGTTTATAAATAGCCCAAGATTATTAAATAGTAAATTAGCGCTAAAAGATTTGTCGCATGTTAGATTTGCAGGGCAGATAACAGGTGTTGAAGGTTACGTGGAGAGCGCAGCAATTGGGATGCTTGCTGGATTGTTTTCTGCTTATGAACTGCAAGAGAAGAACTTAAATGAACCGCCAGTGCAGACGGCTCTTGGCAGTTTACTTGAGCATTTAACCGGGGGTGCGAATATTGATACATTCCAGCCAATGAATATCAATTTTGGATTAATGCCGCCAATCGAGAAAAAGATAAGGGCTAAGAAGGAGCGCTATAAAGCGCTTTCTGACAGAGCTCTTGACAGTTTAGAAGTATGGAAAAAGGATAATTTGCTATAATGGGAGCACGAGCATATTAATTTAGAGCATATCTTTTTCGATAATAACCCATAAGATTTGGGTTTATTAATGAGTAAAATTAGGGGGAAGATATGCGTATAGATTTCACAGAAGCAGATATTCAAGAACTGCAAATAATAATCAATTCTGGCGTGGATGTTAATTCACCAGGTCTTTTAGAGCATTATAGAGTTGTTAATTCTCGTTTTTATAAAAAAGTTTTGAGTGCTTCTTGGGTAGAAGAGGTGATTTTTCATTCGCCTGACATTAGAATTGAAATAGATGTATTTTTATGTGCTCTTAAAATTCTTTCTATTGTTCCCAAGTTTGATCGTTTCCTATTGCAAACTTGCCGCATCTATGATTTTGATTTTATAAATAATGAAGAGCATATGGCCAAGCAGCACCAGATTATGTCTGCTTTTTCAGCTTTAAAAATAGATTATTTAATGCTACTTGCTAGTTTTCCGCATATAAGTACCCAGATTCTTTTGCAATATTTTCCTGAAATGGATAATCTACAAAAGTTTAAATTTCAAGATGAGCATATTATCTATAATATGGATTTGCTGAATAATGTTATTTCCTCTTTTGGGAATGTAATATCTATTGATCTAAGTTATAATTATTTGGGGGGTGAAGCGGTAGAAGTAGCTAAAACAATAGTAAAAAACATAGCTAATATTCAAGAAATAGATTTAGAGCATAACAGGCTTGGAGTATATGCGATAGATGTGGCTAGAGAATTATCTTCGGCTAAAAATTTGAAAAAAATATGCTTAGCTAATAACTCAATAAATAAGTTTGGCGTTTATGTTGCTAAAGAAATTGCAAAATCTCTCTCCATAACAGAAATTGATCTAAGAGGTAATAATTTAAAAGAGTTACAGGCGGATATCGCTCGGGAGATTTTTAAATCAAAGATTATATATAATTTACATATAACTACAATTTGTCAAAGAGACTTTGGTCTTAAGGTGGATGAGGCCCTTGCAATTGTAGAAAAGAAGAATTTTTATTACACTAATATGAATAATTTCCTGGATAGTAAATTGTCATTTTGCAATGGTATAAGTTGTCTAAAAGATAAAAATACACATATCTATACATTGCAGAAATATTTCTTCTTAAAAAACTGTAATCAAGATTTTTTTGAAGATGATAAGGTGAATTATCTAGAGTTTATAAAGTCTATAACAGCTGATAGCTACCTGCACAGAAATTTTCTGGAATTATCTCTCGTCTGTCATTTTCCCAAAGCAAAAGAAAAGACTACTGATGCCGGGCTACATAGTTTACCAGCCGAATTGATTTCTAATATCGGCAAGTTTCTATTTGAATCTGCTGAGTTCGAAGATATCAAATATCTGCTAGGTGCCAAGAACGAGATAGTGAGTAGAGTAGACGTGATTGATGACTATATAGTGCATGACAAAGGCACGGAGTTTTTAGAATATCAAGCTTTTTTTGCAGATGGTTTAGAATAAAAACTAGGTGATTAGCTAATAAATACCAATCTTTTGTAAAAAAGCTTTATAAAATATTATTTTATGTTACTGTGAATATTATGGAGGTGATCTTCTGCAAATATACCAATTTAAAATAATGGAGTTTATTTATGAGCAAAAGAAAAAATAATGATGCACTTAATAAGACAACAGACGGTACAACAAATAACAGTATAGCAAGTAATAGAGAAGGTGAAGTTGTTGAGTTGTTTTTCAGTTCAGATTCTAACGCGATTAATGCGGCAAATTTTGGAATTGATTTAGCTGGAGACCGCCATGAAAACCAAGTAAATGATGAGTCAACTGAA
>JAHDBQ010000143.1 GCA_020630305.1 Alphaproteobacteria bacterium
AGCGCTAAGCCAGCATATCAAAAATAATTTAATTGCCGGGTACAAAGAATCTAATATATTAATAGGATCTTCACTATGAGAATAAAAAGCATCAGTGGCTAGTTTTAAGGAATAGGGTACACCAACATTAAATAAAATCATCGATATTGGCGCAATATACATAAGTCCAAACAATAGCGGATATTTCCTGGCAAAATACCAAATAAACGGTAAAAGCTTATCAGGTAATCTCTTTATAGCATCTTCCTTACATTTTATATTCATCCTAACAAAGCCATCACCTTTGGTTATCTAATATCACTTTCCAGCTACCAAAGCATGGTCGAGCACTTGCTCGATGTTACTTACCGGTACAACTTCTAACTTCTTAATAATTTCTTCTGGGATGTCTTTTAGATCCTTTTTATTATCATCAGGGATTAGAACCTTCTTGATTCCGCCCCTTTTAGCAGCTAATAATTTCTCCTTCAGGCCGCCAATAGGTAGCACCATGCCGCGCAAGGTGATTTCTCCGGTCATGGCAATAGTTTTATTTACCGGCTGGTTGGTCATAAGCGATACAAGCGTGGTATATATCGCAATACCAGCAGAAGGCCCATCCTTAGGGGTTGCACCTTCTGGAACATGCAAGTGAATATCCATACCTTTATAATCTTTTTCCTTCAAGCCGAGATTTTTAGCGCGTGATAACAGGCAGCTATAAGCAGCCTCAGCTGATTCCTTCATAACATCACCAAGCCTACCTGTTGCTTTTATTCCCCCTTTGCCAGGAAATGTTGCAGCTTCAATAGTCAGCAACTCGCCGCCAACTTCTGTGTATGCAAGGCCTGTAGTTGCACCGATTTGATCTTCTTTTTCAGCCAGTCCAAAGCGGAATTTGCGCACGCCAAGGAATTCTTCCAAATCTTTTGTTCCAACTTTTACTGACTTCAGATCCTTCTTTTTTAGTATCTTAGTTAGCACCTTCCTAACCAGCTTACCAATTACTCTATCTAAAGATCTCACGCCAGATTCTTTAGTGTAATATCTTATGATATCAAGCAATGCGTCCTTGGTAACAGAAAATTCCTCCTCTTTCATTTTGTGATTTTCAAGCTGCTTTTTAACAAGATAATTAGTCGCTATATTTAGCTTCTCATCCTCAGTATAGCCAGAAATATTGATTATCTCCATACGGTCAATCAGGGCGCGCGGTAGATTATATGAATTAGCCGTTGCAATAAATACGATGTCTGAAAGGTCATATTCCACCTCTAAGTAATGGTCAACAAACTTAGAGTTTTGTTCAGGGTCCAACACTTCAAGCAATGCAGATGCAGGATCACCTCGGAAGTCCGAGCTCATCTTATCAATTTCATCAAGCAGCATCACCGGATTATCCACTTTTGCTTTTTTGATTGCATTAATAATTTTACCAGGCATAGAACCAAGATAGGTTTTTCTATGACCTCTGATTTCAGCTTCGTCTCTAACCCCGCCAAGCGAAAATTTACTATATTCTCTGCCCATTGCTTCAGAAATCGACTTAACAAGCGAAGTTTTACCAACACCTGGCGGGCCAACCAAACATAAAATTGGTCCTTTGATTTTGTTTGAACGATGCAGCACTGAAAGATATTCAACAATACGTTCTTTAATCTTCTTCAGGCCATAATGATCTCTGTCTAAGATCTCTTCGGCTTTCTTAATGTCAATTTTAGAATCCGATCTTTTACCCCAAGGCATAGTCATTAAAGTGTCAATATAATTACGCACTACAGAAGATTCCGCTGACATTGGATTCATCATTTTTAGCTTTTTCATTTCTGAATCCATTTTTTCTTTAGCTTCTTTAGAGAATTTAATCTCCTTGATTTTTTGCTCTAACTGCGCAAGTTCTGAGAGTTCATTGTCGCCATGAAGCTCTTTTTGCACTGCCTTCATTTGCTCTGTTAGATAATAATCTCTCTGTGATTTTTCTATTTGCTGCTTAACTCTTTGCTGAACAGACTTCTCTGCATCTATTTGCACGCTCTCTGTGGTGATAATTTCAAATAGCTTCTGCGCTCTTTTTAAAACATCAGTTTGCTCAAGCAATTCTTGCTTTACTTCAACTTTGGAATTCAAATGAGATGCAATTAAATTAGTTATATAAGTGGGATTCTTCTGCTCTAGCATTAGATTCACCATCTCAAGATTAATCTTCGGATCCGCATTTGCATAATCTCTGAATAAACGCACCACTTCACTAGTTGCATTATCAAGCGCTGCTAGATTAGAAATTTCCTGGTCAGGATTAACTTCGTAAGCTGCTGATAAATATTCATTGCCTTGAATTTGCATCAGCGAAACTCTGCTTACCGCCTCCACTAAAATTTTGGCATTATTATTTGGTAATTTGACTGTTTGAACTATTTTAGCGAGCACTCCTGTTCTATATAGATCAAGCGGGCCCGGATCTTCTAGCTCCTGTTTTTTTTGCGTAGTGATTAATATATGATTTCCATCCCCTAATTTCTTAGCAGCAAGAAGTGCATTGATCGATTTACTTCTGCCGATAAAAACCGGTGCTGTAGTATCTGGAAATATAATTACATCGCGCAGAGTAAGTAGCGGGAGTTTTTTGCTTTCTTTTTTCATAATTTCACCAAGCCTTTATTCTATGTTTTAGTTGTATCTATTATTTATATAATCCTTAAATACAATCTTTTCAAGATATATTTTGATCGCTTCAATTTAATGATAGCACTTAAAGATATAAATAGTACATAAAAATGATGGCTATATAATAAAAAAATTATCTCATGCAAAAAAAAGCACTTTTTGCAAGCTGAATGAGATGATTATTATTTCAGCAATGTGGATTTTTAGAAGTAATTTAAAATACTGGACCTGAGGTCCGCCAATGATAATATTTGCCTTGAGCTACTGAAATTTCTTGTGGCCACTGAGCTTGCTACACCCCCAATTTCATCCAGAAATTTTTTTAGGATCTCATTACCCTTTCACACATGTACATGTTGCGAGTTTTAGTAGAGATTCCGGGTCAAGCCCGGAATGATATAGGTAGCGAAAACTATAGAAGTTGTATATTAGCTCTAAATCTATCTACAAATTAGGGTGTCATCCTGAACT
>JAHDBQ010000144.1:0-300 GCA_020630305.1 Alphaproteobacteria bacterium
ATTATTTTTTTAGTTGGTTTGATAACAAAATCATCAAATAATTCTCCATTTAAAACACCGGACCAAGAATCAAATAGCTGCAGAATATCCACCCCTGCTTCTACTTGATTACATAAATATTCTATAGTGTTTTCTGCAAGTATTTCGATTAAGTCTTTTGCGGCTTCTGTCTGATTATATAAAAAATTCTTTGCATTAGAAAAATCAGTTTTCCCCTTGCCTTCTAGCATATAGCTAGCTACCGTCCATGGGCTTCCCGCAAAACCAATCAGGCTTTTATCGAAGGGCAGCTTAGATCTT
>JAHDBQ010000144.1:310-3106 GCA_020630305.1 Alphaproteobacteria bacterium
CGTCTCGTAAATATTATTTATTTTGCTATTTAAGGAACCAGATAAAGCAGCAACATCCTTTGCTGATTCAATTTTATCTAAGACGGGCCCTTCATTCTTTTTAAATTCAACCCCCTGGCCTAAACAATCAGGGATCAGAAGAATGTCTGCAAACAAGATTGCTGCATCCATATCAAATCTATTTATTGGCTGCATCGTGATAATGGATGATTTCTTAGAGTCATAACATAATTCTAGGAAACTCGCTGTATTTTTTCTGATCTCCATATATTCTTGCATATATCTCCCGGCCTGTCTCATTAGCCAGATAGGAGCTCTTTCATTTTTTTCTTTAAAGGTATTTTGTAATAAGGTCATATTTTTTTAAATTAGTTTCGTTATTTATAATAGTACTTATCCCTACTATAACTATAAATATATTTATATATTTTATTTTATATGTAGTAGGCACTGTGGATAATGTAAATTACTAATTATACACAAAGTTATACACATAATTATTCACGCGCCTTGCCTCTTATTTATAGATATCTATAAATTTATACAAATTATCAACATAATATTTTATACAGTGAATATAAATGTGGATAATATCCTAGTAAAATGAGGATAAGTAGGGTGTTTATAAAAAACACTCATAATATGCACAATATAATCAACATTTGCAAATATATCATATAAATACTAGATTTATAGAGAAAAAACGGGTAAAAATAAAGTATATATAAAAAAATTATCCACAATTAGGGTGTGAGTAAAATGAAAAAGCTAATTATACACTTGGTTTCAGAGTCATCTGGGCAGACGGTAAAACATGCAGCCAACACTGCTCTTTCTAAATTTAGTTATTTAGAAGTGAAGAAATATCATTGGCCAATGACTAGGAATTCAAAAATGCTAAAAGAGGTGATAGAAAAAATAAAGGCCAAGCCGGGCGTGGTGATGTATACAATTTCAGACAGGTCGCTTCGCGAGGAGCTTAAACAATTCTGCACAGAGCAAAACCTGCCATGTATTTCGATAGTTAGTAGAATCATAAAAGAGATTTCGGAATTTATTGGTAGTAATGCGGATAGCGGCGTTGGTTACTTGAATAAATTTGATGATAATTACATGAGCAAGGTGGAGGCTATTGAATATTCGCTGCGCCATGATGATGGACAGATGCTGGATGACCTTGATAGTGCCGATATTATTTTAATAGGCCCGTCTAGAACCTCTAAAACTCCAACATCAGT
Source organism: Alphaproteobacteria bacterium (assembly GCA_020630305.1). Classification (GTDB taxonomy): domain Bacteria; phylum Pseudomonadota; class Alphaproteobacteria; order Rickettsiales; family Rickettsiaceae; genus Megaera_A. Next base: position 1,549 of record JAHDBQ010000144.1, read on the forward strand.
TTATCTATCTTATAACGGATTTAAAACAGCAAATATTCCATATATTAATGATTGTCCGTTTCCTGACTTTTTGCCTAAAATAAAAAAGCCAGTTATTTTTGGTTTGGTAATTAACCCAGCAAGGTTAATTGAAATAAGAGAAAGTAGAATGAACTTGCTGCAGGTGAAAAGCGGTGGGGATTATACTAGTTTTAAAATTGTTCAGGATGTAGGGCGGTCAGGCAAATGTGCGAAGAAAATAATTGGAACATTATTGATGTTTCTATGCGCTCTATCGAAGAGACAGCTGCAATTATTATGAAATCATATTATCAGCAAAGACCAGGAGCATAATCTTGATAAATATTGCAATAACCGGTATTTTTGCTAGCGGAAAAAGCTTTGTTTTAGATTGCTTAAAACAAATGGGATATGAGTGTTTTTCGTGCGATGAGTATGTACATGAATTATATTCTAGCGAAGAATTCTTGCATGAACTAGAAATGTTTTTGCCAGAGCTCGCCGGCAAAAGCAAAAAAGAAATAGCCGACAAAATATATTCAGACGTTAATTTAAAAAAATCCTTGGAAGGGTTGGTGCACCCAAAGGTAAGAAAAGGAATGAAGGGTTTTCAAGAAAAAAACAAAACGGAAGAAATGGTTTTTTCAGAAGTGCCGTTGTTATTTGAAAATAACCTACAAAATAGTTTTGATAAAGTTATATGCGTGCATTGCCGCGAAGAAATAAGGCGTCAAAGAGCTCTTGACTTAAGAGGCGTTTCGCTGCAAATTTATGATAAAATTAATAGCTTCCAAATGAGCCAAGAAGAAAAAAAGAGCAAGGCAGGTTTTTTACTGGATAGTGAAAAAAATGTAATAAAGCAGATAAATAAAATAATAAATCTTGTAAGAAGATAATTGATTTTGTATGGTAAATTACTATTGCCAAATGAAACAAAGGAAAAGCTATGAATGAAAGAGAGATAATATTAGACACAGAGACAACAGGACTAGACCCAAAAAATGGCGATAGGATAGTAGAAATTGGGTGCCTTGAGATGGTAAATAAGGTACTAACAGGAGAGCAGTTTCATGTTTATATTAATCCAGAAAGAGATATGCCAGAGGCTGCATACCGCGTTCATGGTCTTTCCACGCTGTTTTTGCAAGATAAGCCTTTATTTGAAGATGTGGCTGATGAGTTTGTTAATTTTATTAGAGGCGCAAAGCTGGTTATTCACAACGCGCCCTTCGATACAAAATTTCTAAATCACGAATTATCTCTGCTCGGTAAATCCTCTATTGATATGTCTGAGGTTGTAGATACTCTTGTAATAGCAAGAAGAATATTTCCAGGAGCTAGGTGCAGCCTTGATGCTCTTTGCCGCAGATTTAAAATAGACAATTCTTCTCGTCAGCTTCACGGCGCATTATTAGACTCCGAGCTTCTTGCAGAAGTGTATGTTGAGCTTTGCGGCGGAAGGCAAACAAAATTTTCCATTCAGGAAAAAAAGCAGCACCAAGAAAGCCATGCAATAGCTGGGGCAGCAACGGGTAGCGGCGTTGTTATAAAGCCAACT
>JAHDBQ010000145.1 GCA_020630305.1 Alphaproteobacteria bacterium
TCCATGTATTAGATTGTACAAATATCATTTTCGTGAAGTGTATCAAATTCTGAGGGCAATTATATTAAGAGCTCTGTTTTTTTCCTGAGCGTTAATAATGCGCTTAATCTCATAAGTATGGTCATTAAATTTTATGCGCATATCCGCAGTAATATCTTTTATAAAGCGAACAGAGAACAAAAACAACTCCTCAGTTATAACCGCTCCGAAATTCATATTCTCAAGAGCTAAAAATCTATTATCTGCCAGCGGTTTTACTTCAGCAAAACTAACCGCAAACTCTTCCCAATTTTGTTCTTCAATTTCTGAATTCTCTACATTCTTTAGAAAAATAATCTTATGTTTTGCTTTTGATAAATTTAATCTATTTTTCATAAACACCTATATTTTTATTGACCTATATGGCTTATATAAATTATAAACCTGCTGCATTAAATTATTAGATATCATATCTCCAGAATCATACATTTGCGAAACATGCATCAAAATGCCATGCTTAATGCTTGCAGGTATATTATTTGCTCTCTCCTGAGCATATCCCACGGTATATTCCACTTGAATATATTTTTCAGAATATCCAGGAGTAATAATTATTTTGCGGCTAGAGTTAATCAGCAAAGAGCCTTTATTATCTACAGGTTTTAAAGCATCTTTATTTCCGCCTGTTTTAAACGACTTTACTTCAAAAACAGGAAAGTACTTAAGCACACTTTCCTTATTCAATCCAGCAATATCGCACTGAATATGCTTTTTGCTTATATTCATACCCATAAAAATCTCAGCTGAATCGGTTGCTGAAACTATAAGCGACCTTAGCAACTGATCGTCATAATTATGACTAATACGAAGGTAATTTTTTACCTCTTCAAGAGAGCAAGCAAAAACCTGCTCACTCTCTAGAATTTTATAATTTATTTTCATAAAATACCATTATATTTTTGCAAATTTCAGAGCGACAGGATTCACAACATCGCCCCCCACTCTTTTGGCACTGTAGAACCTAACATAAGGCTTATCTGTGTAAGGATCGCGTAGCAAGCTGATACCTGATCTATCTACGATTTTATAACCAGATTTAAAATCACCAAGCACAACAGAAACCTCGTCGCTAGCCATATCTGGCATATGAGAGCTAATAACCACCGGAATACCAAAAATAGTTTGCTGAAGTGGATCGCTCATTGATTGCTGCCAAATAAAGCGTCCATTACCATCTTTAACCGCCTGCAACCCAGCAAGAGTTTTTCTGTTCATCAAGAAACTTGCATTAGCAATATAGTCTTCACTCAGTGATGAAACAACACTCATTAGCTTGTCAATCACGCTATCTTCTGGTGTTTCTACTACTTCAATATCTTCGTTCTTAAGCAGCCCCCTTGGCTTAGATTCGCCATCACCATTAATAAAAGACTCATTCTCTAGCTTAACAAAAGAATCAGCTAGACGCTCAGTTAGCCACCCTTCAATATTTATCTCAGAGTCATCGATCAGATTCTGGGTCGCTTTTGGCTGCGCGTAAATTTCATGAGCTTCAATAGTTTTCTTCCTTAATTTCGAAACATTACTATCACCTCTTGGAACGGCCTCGCCTACCCACCCGGCAGAAAACTCACCATCTTCAATAATAACATCAAGAGCTCTAGTGGATATCGACTCTATTGATGCAAGGCGGCGCATCGGAGATTTTGCAGCAATTGCAGAAATAATCTGCTTACTTAAAGTTGGCGTAACAAGTACCCCTGCAGAATCATCTCCAGAGTCAAAAGACTTGGTAACTAAAGCACCTTCATCGCCTTTTCTTACAAAATTATCAAAAGCATTTTTTGCATCAGAACTACCTGAATCCATTATTTTATTATTCATATTTTCTCCGTCAATTTTATTAAATTTATTTTCTATTATACTGATTTTCTTATTTATTTTATTTCTATCTTCAATAAATTTCTCTATATTATTTGTCATTTTTTTGATCTTTTCTAGTTGCATATTTACTCCTATAATTTTTCAATTAAACTCTCAAGCCTGCCAAGCGCGTGCTCCTCTTCTACAGAAGATTCACTCTTGCTTGTATCAGACTTAACCTCTTTTATTTCCGCCTCCTTATTTGCAGGAAACGTAACAATACTCACCTCCATTAAATCAGCATCTGTGATAATTCTGACTCCTTCTTTATCGTAATCTGATGATTTAACAGAGAAACCGACGCTAAGCCCTGCCACAGCGCCCTGCTTTACAAGCTCAGCAACTTCTTTGCCAAGCGCCGTATTTATATTCACTTCGCCTTGAATTTGTAGGCCATACTCATCTTCTTTTAAAAGATTTATAATGCCTATCGGGCTTTTAGACTCATGCTGCCAAAGCAAGCGAACATCTTCTGCATTGGCATTTTTAAATGCCCCTTTACGAATAACATCGCCATGCAAGTCTGTAACGTCGTAGACGCTAGCATAGCCCTTGATAGATAAATTGCGGGTTTTATAGGCCTTAACCATAAATTCCTGACTGATCCAACCTTTTTCCAAATACCACCTCCATGATTTATAATTTTAAACATGATTTTGTTTATATATTACAAAGCTGCGAGCACTAAGGGGATGAAAGAAAAAAATTACTTTTATTGCAAATTTACCACACCTCTCTCGTCAAAATCATTCCTTCTTAGCAGTTTCTACCCCCCCTGTAATTTTGTGTTACAATAAGGTTAATGCAAATCATTTGTTTAAATTAAACCTAAGGGGAAGATATTATGTCAAAACAAAAAGGATCTCAAAAAAAGGCTACAGATAAGAAAATAAATCTGTTTAATATTAAAGAACAGATTAGCTCTCGCTTGGAGCAGGAATATTCTCAAGTAAAAATCAAAGCTGAATTACAAGCTGAACAAAATAAAATAAAAGAGCAAATAAGAGGAGCGGACCAAGACAAATGGACTCAAATCCAAGAAAAAATTGCACACAACAAAGCATCAATTGAGAAACTGCAAGAAAAGCTAGCCCCTCTTCAAAAAAAACAAAAAGAATTAGACAAACTAAATCGCAATCTAGAAAGAAATTTTTATAAGAACTGTTTTGTCCAACACCTATGAAATAAGTTAAAAGGAAG
>JAHDBQ010000146.1 GCA_020630305.1 Alphaproteobacteria bacterium
AAATATTTGACTAGAAAAATACCTGCAAGGCGAAAAAAATAATTTATTTGATTGCATTATTGGTTTTAGCAGTTATATTTAATTATAGTACATTTTTCTTTCTATGGAAGATTATGGAATGGATTAATAGCTCTCTGGGTGATTATGTTAATAACCCTCGAAAATAACTTAGCTTTTAAAATTTAAACTGTAACGAAGAAAATATTATATGATTTTTGATTTTTTTTTCATTTTAATTTGGCCTATATTTACATCATTTATTATAGCTAGGCATTTTACTCAAAAAATGGACCCTGGACTAAAAAAAATATTTTGTTTTATTGCTATATTACTTCTAACAGGTATTTTAACTAGTATATCATCTTCAGTTATGACCTCTGACTTCAGAAGATAATTTGGCTTTTATTAATAACTCTGCTATTAAAATATTCGGCACAAATCCAAGCCATGCTTCCAGAATATAGGTGCTATTATAATCTAATTTTGGAAATAAATTTACCAATATTAAATGCCATCCTCTTAAGGTAATGGCCGAAAAAGTTAAGCTATAGCTACGAATCATATTAATCACGTGGCTTTGATATCTTTTGTTTTTTGCATCATGATATGCAATATAAGTAAAATAAAACCACAAAGTATCAAGGCATATAAAAGCAGATTTGCCAGCTAATCCACCATTAGCGTAAATAGCCAATACGACCCCACAAGGCACATTGACAAACAATATATTCCAAACATAAATTCTACCAAAATATTTGTGCCATTTTGTACCTTTGCAAGAATAATTATTGAAAAACTGAGAAGCGCCTATAAAAAGTGATGCTATTGCAGAAAATACATGAATGTAGAAACAAAGCTTCCATAACATTATATCAATATATTCTTGTTTATGTACCAGAAATTGTACATCATTCTTAAACTCAGCATACCCCAGAACTATCTTAAACAAAAGTAAGCAGCAAGTGCTAAACAAGACAAACGCAAAAAATAATAATACAACCCTAAGCTTAAGATAAATTTCTTTGAATGGATGCATGAACTAGACTACTCTTCGTTTGATTCACTAAATTTGCTAATTATTATTATAGTTAGTAAAAACACCCTGTCATCTATAAACTTGCTTTACAACGCATTTTTAAAATTTTTAAGATCCCTGGACCCGAGCCCGCTATGACACAGCCTATTTAAACCTCTGAATTCTAATTTTAAATATCAATCCGACAACAAAACGATGTAATTTGCGAATTCACACCAATGCAATAGTAAATAACACCACCTTTTTTGCTCCGGCTTTTTTGAGCAAAGATGTACATTTAGCGCTAGTTGCCCCTGTAGTTCTAACATCATCGACAAGTAAAATATTTTTACCCTCAAGATCCACATTCGGATTATATTTTAAGGAATCGCTCAAGTTTTTCCGCCGCTCTTTTTTATTTAAATTAGTTTGAGAATTGGTCCACTTACTTTTTATTAAAGCGTTTGGTATTGCTTCCCTACCCATGCTTTTTGCTAAAGCTGCCGCAAGAACTTGCGCAGGGTTATAATGCCTAAACACCCTTTTGAATCTATTCATTGGCACCGGTACAATGGCATCAATATGCATAACATCCTTATGATATCTTGACAAAAATAACTCGCTAAACATTTCGGCATGCGAGGTGCGGTCAGCATATTTAAAGTCATGTATAATAGATTTACTTTTTTCGTTGAACTTAAATAAGCTTCTAGCGAATTCATAATTTGGCGGGCTGCTTGCGCAATTAGCGCATGTCACCATTCCCTTCATTTCAAACGCAAAACCAATCCCACATTTATTACAATATGGCGCGGTGATAAAATCAAGCGTGGGGAAACAATCATAACAAACGCCCTGCTTATGATCTCGGCTAATTAAATTGCTGCAATTACTGCATCTATATGGTAATATATAGTCAATTACCGAATGGACCGCCTCCATTATAACCATTCCCTTCATTAGCCTGTGATTACCTAATTATTTTTAAAACTTTACTATCCATTGGCCCTTCTTGCAAATCCTCCATGAAAGATACATCAAGCGCATGAACCATTAAATGCCGTCCTTCTAGAGAAAGCGTAACAGTACCAGGCGTTAGCGTAATTGAATTTGCATAGATTATTTTCCCAAGCTCCGTTTTTTGATCGGTTTTTACTGGCTCCATTATTGGCTGAATCATCATCGCCTTGCGCCAGGCGATAAAGCTAACAGAAAGCGCAGAGCTAAAAATCTCTTTAAGTAACCAAAAGAAGTAGCCTAGGCCACTTATCTTAAAGGCATTTTTGGTTGGCAATATATCAAGCCTTAAAGAGAGCATAAGAGTAAGGGCTGGAACAATAAATGCAAAAGCCATAAGATGCGGGTGATCAGGATGCCAGCCAGCAAGAGCTACCCATATTAGAATAAATGCTAAAAAATAAATAAATCTAATGACCATGAGAGCTTACATCTTCCTTTGGTGGTTTCGAAAATGGAATCAAAATCATTCCGATAAAAAACATTGATCCAATAATAACAAAAGCTTGATTAATTGCAATAACAAAGGCTTGTTGCTGCACTAAAGATTCCAACATAAATAAAGATGCTGCTTTAGAATCTACAACTTTACCAGAAAGTTCAAGCTGCCGCCCCAGATACTGCGTTGCCATATTAGCAAGTACGGATGTGCTTGGAATTGAGTCGCGCATGGTTTGGGCAAATATCTGCGTTCTTGATGTTATCTCGCTGTTGATTATAGCAAGGCCCAGTGCCCCACCAAGATTCCTTGTTAAATTATATAGGCCACTAGCATTCTGGACCTCCTCTTTAGGTAGCGTCCCCAGGGCAAGGTCATTAATCGGCATAAAGCAAAACATCAGTGAAAGACCGCGAACCATCTGTGGTACAAAAAATTCCCAGTAAGCTGAGTCTGCTGTTAAATGGCTGTTTAGGTAGCACCCAAAGCCAAAAGATCCAAAACCAATTGCTAATATAAGTCTTTTATCCATTCCT
>JAHDBQ010000147.1 GCA_020630305.1 Alphaproteobacteria bacterium
AAACTATTTAAACTAGTAATACTCTAAAAAACTAACAATTAATAATTACAAATACAAACTATTTTTATACTCTTCAAAACTCATAGCCGCCTTATCTTTCTTAGACACCAGAACTTCTCCTTTGAAGCTCCAATCTATTGCTAAATCTTTATCGTCCCATACTATAGAGGCCTCGTGCTCTGGGTAGTAGTAATTTGTTGTTTTATATAAAAACTCAGTATCATCAGTTAAAGTAACAAAACCATGTGCGAATCCTTCTGGTACCCAAAGCTGTCTTTTGTTTTGTTCAGATAGAACAGCGCCAACCCATTTTCCAAAAGTCTCAGATCCTTTTCTGATGTCTACAGCTACATCAAACACCTCACCTTTTACAACTCTCACTAGCTTCCCTTGTGCGTATTCGCCTTTTTGAAAATGAAGCCCTCTTAACACGCCTTTTGCTGATTTTGAATGATTATCTTGAACAAAGTTTCTCTCTAAACCAGTTGCATCTTCAAATATTTTGTTATTGAAGCTCTCAAAAAAGAAACCTCTGTCATCTCCAAAAACTTTTGGTTCAAATAGGACTATTTCTGGAATCTCTAATTTAGTTATTTTCATGTTTTTTCTCTTTATCCTTAGTTATTTTTTTCTTGTCTGTCTTCTTTAATTTACTTTCTATGTCACTTTTATTACTAGTTGCACTTTTCTTTCTTTTTATTCTTTCTTCCATTAACTCATCTAAATTAGGAGCTTTCACCTCAGCCCTCTTTGATTTCTTTGTATCTGCTGTTTTTTGTATTTTTTTATCTTTTTCCTTCCTCTTTTTCCATTTTTTGTATCTTTCATCTTTGCTATCTCTGTTTACCTTTGATCCAGTGCGGGTATTTGGCTTCATGTAATTATTAGGAGGATAAACAGCATTTTTATCCTTAGCAAATATACTACCAGCAGACCCAAGAATTAAGCTTGAGACAATAATTTTAATTATCAATCTATTTACTACTTTCATTGTTTTTTCTGAATATTCTACTGCATTATGCCAACTTTCAGAACATTACAAAAATCTAATAACGTCGTCAAGGGTTTTTTTGTGACAAAAAAACCCACCCCTCAATTTAAATAAACCCGATTATATAAATCTTTCTTCTTTTAGGCTAGAAGCCATATATATTAAATAAATAGACTATAAACAAAAAACAAAATTAATATGGAAAAACAAATAATATTCCCAGACTTTATAAACAGACTCTTTGCAACCGCACTAGATTTAAGCCTATGCGCAATAATAACATTATTTACTACAGCTCCTTTGGGTAATATTATCAATAGCAGAAGAATATCAGAACTTGGCGCAAAACATGGAATATCTATTGACGAATCTAATTATAGATCAATACTAATGGAGAACCCAGACATGATGGCCGAGTTTGCAGATGCTAATTTCTTGATTACTAATCTAATATTGCTACTTCTACAATTTGCAATCATTGGTGTGTATTTAATATTTTTCTGGAATAAATTCGGCACCTCTCCAGGTAAAATGGCTCTATCTATGAAAATTGTGGATTCTGATGATTATTCCAAGCCCACCTTGAACAAATTAATAAAAAGATTTTTTGGATATTTTACTTTCCCAATTGGATTATGGTCAATAATTTTCACCAAAAGAGGAGTAGCTATGCATGATAAATTATCGGGCACTTTAGTTATAAAAAGATAGTAATCTAAGTGACTTTTCTTTTTCAACTCTTCGAACAACAAATTCTATAAATTATTCAACAGTTTAAAACATATTACTGACATCGTGTTGCAAAGCCGCGTTAATTTACATAAATACTTTTGTTAAATAACTCTCTTTTTAGCTTAAGCACAAACTTTATTTTTTATCGTTTTAAATTTTAAATTACTGATATTCTAGCGTTTTAAAATTTTTTCAATTTTTTTTGATTTTTTTACTTAGAGCATTATTTTTTTTCGATTAGTTTCAAAATTATCTTATTGGCTAGCGAGCTGACAGAGCTCAAAGCCTGTAAAATTAATTTTAATTTAAATCGATGGTTTGTTTATGTATAACGTAATAAAATTACAAGCGCCTTTCGAGCGCTTGAGGGAATACGCTCCGGATCCTGAGACTTCATTGTATAGGGCAGTAATAATGCAAATGTTAATTGACGCTTCTAATGTTTCGCCAGAATATGATGCACGGAGACTAGAGCTTGAAGCCAAAGATTGGATCTTTGGTAATTCAGAAGACTTTCTTAACACTTGCTACTTAGCGGCGGTTAGCCCTTATAAAATAAAACTAACTGCAAGAGATTTTATCGCTAGGAAGCGCAAAGAATTCGCAGAAAGACAAAGCCATAAAAAACCAGCTGCTATAAATTTAAGAGCCGCTAATATTGCGTAATTTCAACTAAAATAATATCATAAATATGTCTCTTACTTTTATCCATAATTTTCAGAATAGGATCTATAATACTCTGCTCGCAAGCGATGTACTAAAAGTTGCTATAGATAAAATATATATTGGGCCGGTGCAAGATGCCAAGACACCGTTTCTAGTAATAAATATAACTCATGCAGAAGATAATTCGCTACATAAGGAAGCGCTATACTCTGTTGATTTTCAAATTAGCGCCTATGCAAAAGACAGGAATTTTCAGCTTCTTACAAGCGTTTCTGATGCCTGCGTTAGTTCATTAGAAAATATAAATAAGGCATTCTCGGGCTATATTATTTCAGGCCTGCGCGCTAATAAAATCGATTTTTGCAAGGCGAAAGATATGGTACGCAATCAGTTAATTATAAATTATAAAGCATTTATCAGAAAGAAGGTCTCAAGATGAATTTTCATGACATAAATTTACCAGAATATATTGAAGTTTTTGCAATTGGCAGCTCTGAATTTTCAACCTCGCTTGCTAAGTCACTTTCTGGCAGAGAAGTTAGGTCCTCTGATTCACAAGTCCCAAGGCGCAGATATTTCTTAAAAAATTGCCGTTTATCACATGAACAATTCG
>JAHDBQ010000148.1 GCA_020630305.1 Alphaproteobacteria bacterium
AGTATAAACAACATTATTAACAGAAAATGCATTTTTATTTTGCTTATCTAGGAAATTCAATTGTTTTACATTGGCCGTGATAAAAAACGATCCTGTTTCAATCAATTGTTTAATAAATAAATTATGATTTAAAATGCCTACTTTTCCCTCATTTAGACGTACATTAACTTTACTGACTTCTATTTTTGAAATTTTAGGAGACATTTTAAGTAAAGACCAAGCAGAAAATTTGATGCTTATACCTTTTAGAGAGATGTTGTCATTTTGTGTAATTTGATCAATCCAAATATAAGGCACTGGAAATTTATGGATTTTAATCTTGCTTTTATCAAGCATACTAACATCCATCCGGGATGCTTTTGCAAAGTCTTTATATATAGTATTGGGGTCAAGCTGCATAATTGCTCCAGCAATTATTCCAGCTGCAACGGTCAATAGAAGCAGTAAACTAATCAAGATTTTTTTCATATTTTTAGCTTTATTACTTATTTGGACAAAATTTCCTTGCCTTCCCATTATTTTATAATAATATTGTTGTAGTTAAATATCAATTAAGAACAAGAAAATAAAGCAATGGAAGACAGATTAATTTTAGTAGGTGTAATATCTGCAGCGCATGGTATTAGAGGAAATGTAGTTGTAAGGTCTCATACAAATCCGCCTGAAAACCTTTTTAATATGAACATAACAGATCAAAAAGAGCAGAAAATTGATTTAAAAAAAATCAAAAATAATAATAAGGGAAGCTTTATTTGTGTATTACATAATTGTAACAGTAGAAATGATGCTGAAGAAGTAAAAGGCATGGAGTTATATTGTAATCGTTCAGAATTGCCAGAGATTGTGGAAGATAATGAATTTTATATTGAGGACCTTAAGGGGCTAGATGTTCATGATATTGATGGTCATAAAATCGCTGAAGTCGTGAATGTATTTAATTTTGGGGCAGGGGATATAGTCGAAATTAAGCTTAAAGAAGATGGTAAATTGCACATGTTGCCTTTCACAAAAGAGATTTTCCCCAAAGTTAAGCGAGATCATTTAGTTTGCGCTAAAATAGATAGTATTTACTAACTTTACTTGAAAGAGAACTAGTTACCTCCTCTTTCTTTTGAATGAGCTTTTATTATTGAAGCGCGAGTTATTGTTTTTTTTAAAATGTGGTTTAGAGCTATTATGCAGCCTGTTACTCTTCCCCCATCTTTTAGCGCTAGGCTTGTAGCAAATGAAAAGCAAGATAGCTACGGACAGTATAAAGAATGCAGATGTACTAACAGCATCTAAAGTAATAGAATATATACCAAAAGCACCTATTGCGATAAGTGCAACGCTGCAAATAATAAATATCTTTTCAAATAAATTCACCATTCTAAACAGTCTGGCTTCCTTCATTTTAATGATTTCATGTCTATGACTTTGCTCATGCTTGGCCATTTCGAATAATTTCTCATAAGCTCCTGGATGCCTATCCTCATATTGCTCTAGGATCTCTGGATCGGGTAGAAGTCCCACATAATTTTCCTTGTCTTCAGTGTTTGTAGAATTTTCAGCAGGTGCAGCTTTGCCTCTACTTTGTTTAATATCTTTATTTTTATAACCTTTATTTAATTGGTTATCTGCAAAAAAAACTTTAGTTTCTTTGTTCATATTCTTCTCTTATCTTCCTAAATGCTGTTTTAAAATCACCTTTAATATAACTGAAAGCTTTCATGATGTTTTCGTCTTGTTTTTTAGTGCAAACATATTTTGCGGCAATATTCTTTGCTATTTTTTTTAAATACATAAATATCTTAGTTTAATTCTCAATTATATTTTTTTCCGGTATAAATGGTTCACCTCTGAAATTTAGCGCATTATTATAAGAATAGCAACAAGTTCTGAAGTTTTTATCGCAACCAGCTGTTAAAATGATATCTTCGTCACAGTCAAAATTAGCATCATAGTTGAGCACTCTTATATTATTGTCAAAATGAGAAATAATTTTATAAGTTTTTGTGCTTGCATTATCTTTGCTTTTTAAAGTAATCGTGCCATCATTAAGATATCCATCCTTGCATGAAAGGCCGCGGCACACGAAAACATCATTTTTTATCTCTTGTATCTTACATTGAAATCTATATTTTTCAAGGTTAATCTTACATTTCTCGTCACCAAAACTTGCTCTGCATTTTTTACTAAATGTTTGCAGTAGTGATTTTTGATATTTTTTGGCTTCTGATTCGCATATAAGCTCGAATTCTAGATCTTTTGAAATATAAGAGCTTACATAGAAAGTAACTAAAAATTTTATTTTAGATGGTAGGCCGTAGAAAATTTTTACTCTAGCTCCAGCCAAGTTATCTTTTTTTGCAACTCCTTCTTGTTCGAAGACTCCTGTTAAGATTATCTCGTCAGATGCTGAATCGTTAAAATTACCACGCGCTAAGCTCAGGCCAGAATTTGGTAGATAGAATATTCCATCAAAAACAACTTCATCATTTGCTGATGTTAAATTTATATTTTTAGCTGATGCGGTATTTATCTGGAATAAATATATTAGGCTATTTTTATGTATTATCGTCATTAAATTACCTCCACAAGCTCAGTATTTTCAAGTAATATTGTTCCGTCATTTGTAAAACTATACTGAAAATTATCGTACGAAAAACGCACTGGAACATCAAACTCAAAGCTTGCGTTGAAAAGCTCTTGTTGATCTAATAATTCATGATCCTTAATTGTCCCTTGGCCAGTGTTGTAGTCCATTTCAAAATCATCAAACTCAGCCTCGCCTAAATATATTTTTAGTTTTCCTTTGCGAGGCTTAGCAATTTTTCTTAAAAAAGGGCAGATCTCATCATGATATATTTTTTGCAAATTGAAATCTCCAGACTCTTTCTTGTTAAAGAATAGTTTTTGTTTGTTTGCTTTGTAGTCAAAATGATCCTTCAGCCTGAAAGAGAACCTCCGCCCTGCGCGAGCTTTAAAGAAGGTGTTGAACTC
>JAHDBQ010000149.1 GCA_020630305.1 Alphaproteobacteria bacterium
AAATTGCTGGATGCGATGAATTTATAACTCAGCTTCCTGATGGATATAATACATTAGTAGGTGATAGAGGCGTAAAACTCTCAGGCGGACAAATGCAGCGTATTGCAATAGCCAGAGCTTCGCTGAAAGATGCCCCGATTCTAATACTAGACGAGGCGACTTCAGCCCTTGATTCGGTAACGGAAAAGCAAATTCAAAGCTCAATGCAAGAAATGATAAAAGGGCGCACTGCAATTGTAATTGCTCACCGTTTTTCTACTTTGCTTAATATGGATCGCATCTTGGTTTTTGATAATGGTGAAATTATCCAGCAAGGCACTCATGCTCAGCTAATTAAAGATAAGTACCGGCATTATCATAAAATGTGGAATATACAATCAAGTAAATTTATACCAGAAGAGGAATAATTTTAATGCAAAAAATATATAAACCAGCTCTGTATTTGCTAGTTTTCACTGCGATATTCTTACTTTTTATGCTGCCTTTTCAATGGTATAAGATAGGGTTATATAATGAAATATTCCCTGCTCTTGACTTGATAATAATCTATTATTTTGCTACATACAAAAAGACATATTATTGGCAATCTTTTTTGATTGGCGTTATTTTAGATAAGTTACATGTATTTCCAGTCGGTACCAGTTCTATTGCTCTTATTTTTGGACAAATATTGCTCAATATCCTAGGGCGATGGTTTTTATTTCAGAAATATTTTACAAATATATTAGTATTTATTTTCTATAGCACCCTTGTTATTTGCACTCAATATATTATTATTGTGATATTTAGTAAATATAGTTTAGAAAATACATTGTCATTGTTATTTTATATGCTAACTACTATTTGCTCTTATCCGTTATTTTCTGTATTAATAAATAACTCTTTAAATTTGCTTGAAGAAAATGTTTGATCAACAATCATATAATAGACAAATAACAACCCGTCGCACTTTCTTAATTGGCACAGGAAAGCTTGGTCTGTTATGCCTGCTTTCTGGAAGAATGTTTTTCATGCAATTTATAAAAAAAGATGAGTATAAAACATTATCCGACAAGAACCGCATCAAAATTGTACCGCTTGTGCCAAGGCGCGGCACTATTTTCGATTGCAATAATGAAATTATCGCAACTAATAAGACGTGCTTTAACTTGCTGCTTGATAAGAGCACTAAATATTCCTATGCTGATGATTTGGAAATTATTATAAAAATATTAGAGCTTGATGAAGATCAGATTGGAGAGGTTAAGAAGCGCGTTAAGAGAGGTGGTTATCGTATCCCTGTACTGCTTATCAATCATATGGATTGGGAGCAAGTGGCAACTATAGAAGAGCGCAAAGGCGAGCTGAGATCTTCGTTTATTGATACTGGCCTTGAACGCTATTACCCATCTGGAGAGGCGATCGCGCATTTAATAGGATATTTAGGTAAACCATCGGAAAAGTTTAATCAGCTTCATGATGAAACTTTTAAAATAGGAAAAAATGGCATTGAAAAATTCTATAACGAGAAATTAATTGGTGGGTTTGGCCATAAAAGAATTGAGGTGAACTCGAAAGGTAGATATGTAAGAGAGCTTGACAAAAAACCGAGTAAGGATGGAAATAATCTGTTACTAAATATAGATATAAGGATACAACAAAAATCTATTGAATATTTAGATAAAAGAGGTTGCAGCGCAGTAGTTATGGATTGTACAAATGGTAATGTAATGCTTTATTCATCTGCGCCAATGTATGACCCAAATGAATTTAATAAATTATCAAGTAAATATTGGAAAGAACTGATTGGAAATCCTTATAAACCTCTTATAGATAAAGTGTCTAAGAGTTTATATTCTCCAGGATCTGTATTTAAAATGGTTACGATCTTAGCCGCCTTAGAGTCCGGGATGGACCCAAAGCAAATTATTAGTTGTACTGGTGGTCCAGCCCTTGGCGGAAGGTTTTTTAGGTGCTGGAAGAAAGGTGGTCATGGGCGAATTAGCATGATGAATGCTCTCAAGCATTCCTGTAATAGCTATATGTATTATATTGCTAAAAAAGTAGGGATTGAAAAAATAGCTGAAGTAGCGAGGAAGTTTGGTTTTGGCAGCCTTACTGGCATTGATATTCCTGGAGAAGTTTACGGCACGGTGCCTGATATTGCTTGGAAGAAAAAAAGATTTAATCGTAAATGGACGCTTGGCGATAGTTTAAATGTAGCTATTGGTCAGGGGTTCTTACTTTGCACCCCAGTGCAGTTAGTTAGAATGACAGCAGCTATTGCAAATGGAGGAATTCTTTATACTCCGCAAATTGCTAAATCAGATGTGCCGCAAAAAGGTGTAAGGGTTGACATCAGCGATGAGAATCTAGAAATTGTACGCGAAGCGATGTATCAAGTAGTTAATACTCCCGGAGGAACTGGTTACAGAAATAGAATTGAGCATCAGGCAATGATTATGGCCGGTAAAACCGGGACCGTACAGGTGAGGTCTAAAAAGAACGCGAAAGAAAATTTAAGCGCATCTGATGTTGAATGGGAAAGTAGAAACCACGCTACATTTTGCGGCTTTGCCCCGTATGATAATCCTAAATATGCAGTTGCTGTATATTATGATCACGGCGGTGGCGGCAGCCGCTCTGCAGCTCCCATTGCTAAAAAAATTATGCTTGATATTATGAACAAAGATGGAAAAGAATTTTTAAAAAACGAATCGGAATCAAGCGATCAATCTTAATTTGTTGTGTCTGCCAAGTTATTTTTCTGCTTGTTATATAAAAAAATAGCTTTTTACGAAAAGATTTCTTGCCTTTTTTAGCAAAGTATTTTATTTTGTTTTTGCATAGAAAAAATGCACAAGCTAGTAGTTTCTTGTATTTAATTGAAGCTGCTCCCATATATGGGTTAGAAAATGTGCCCGCGTGATGGAATGGTAGACATAATAGACTTAAAATCTGTGGAGCTTAG
>JAHDBQ010000150.1 GCA_020630305.1 Alphaproteobacteria bacterium
TAATAACTTTATCAATAGATTTTTTTGCTGCTCTTAAAAATAGGACTGAACCATCTGGCCAATAATATTTGCGCCAGGTCAGATTAATAAACTTTTCTAGAAAACGCTTTAAAGGTGAATTCGATGTTTTGCGTTGTTGAACTTGATTTCTCCGTTGCTTTTTTCCTATCAAGTTATAGTAAGCGTCTAATAATGTATTGTGACCAAACCTATAGACTGGAAAATCAAATTTATCATCTGTAGTTTCAGACCACTGGCTTGTAATAACGGATATATTATGTCCTCTTTTCTTCAATTGCTCAATAATTGGAATCCACCTCAAAGTGTTGGGTGTTTGAGCAGGAGAAAATGGTGTTATGATGACAAGTATATTCATTTAACGCATCTGTAATCAAAAATTAAGCTTGCTATAAAAATTTAGATCAAAATTAACTAAATTCAATGCGCAAGAATGCTATGAAATTCAAAGAAACTACAGAAAAAAAACTTTACCTATCAATCGAACGCTCTGCTAAACTTATACGGGAGAAGTTTAATTCTATATTACACAATTCTGATTTAAATATTTCTTTTGAGCAGTGGTTGGTTTTGAGGGCAATTGCAGAAAACCCTGGCGTGATTCAAAAAGATGTAGCTGAAAACTTATCTAAAGAACCTGCATCCATTTCAAGGATGCTTAAAAAACTTCAAACTAAAAACCTGGTTCAATTTAAAAAGGACGTGGAAGATAAAAAATCGAATCGACTGTATCTCGCTCCCGATGGATATGAATTTATTAAGCAAGGCTCACGTCTTATGGATAAAGGCTTCAAAGGTTTTTTTGGAAATATGCACGAAAAAGAAATGCACCTCCTCATAGATATCATGAAGCGCTTGAAGAATTAAGATCCTTACTCTTTGCTTCGTAAAGCTGTTTAGCTATCAATATGGCTATGATAAGGTTCATTAGTAATTGGCGAAATATTAAATCATAGTAATTCATTACCACAAAAAGCGCTATTAATAATATGGCATAAAAGACTATTGACAAATAGTGTTTTAATGATATAAGAGAGCTTAAATCTAAAGTCCAATATGCTAACACATAGATCACCACATAAAATAAAATAAGTGCTACTAAATAAAACTCAAAACTTTGATTAAGCGCGTAATAGCTCAATAATAACAAAGGAAGAGAATAGCTTAGTATCCAATAAAAGAAACGCCTAGCTTTTCCGAGACTGTACGAAATTATGTCCAATGGATTCATTATTACCATAATAATCCCAAGGACAGCTAATAAGCTAAAGGCTTGCGCATAAGCATGGTATTGTTCTGGTAAAAATCGCATAAAGAATGTAGTATTAATGCCAAGTATACAAAATGCATTTATAAATAAAATCTTAATCCAGTTATTCAACTCGAGGTAATAGTGTTTGTATTTTTCAAGTTCATGTTTAGCCTCGGACATGAGAATAAAGTATACTTGCTCCAATGCATTATAAGCAATTAAAATTGGTCTTAATACAATACGTTTTAGAATTTCATAGATACCTAGAATTTCGTTTCCAAGAACCCAACTTATGAGAAAAATATCTGCATAATTTAAAAATGCACCTATACTCCTTTCTGGAATAATATATTTGCTGTAATCCCAACATCCTTTATAATCGTTTGCCCCTTTAAAATGTAATAATGCCGGATTGTTTATTCCCCAAAATATTAGTTGAACGAATTGCTTGGAGATAAGTGCGACGGCGATAACCCAAATATTTTTAAAAACCAACAAAAGGCCAACACCGAGAAAAATATAAATTAGATTTCCAATAGATTCGATTTTGGCAATTAATGAAATGTTTTTCTCTCGCTTAGCAAAACTAACGAAGTTGATATTAAAAATGGCCAAAAAAGAAAAGGGTATGAGCCCCATGAAGTATATAATAGTAAGCTTGTTTCCACTTAGCCGCAATATTAAACCACCAACGATCAAAATTAAGGATGCAAGAATCAAGGACAATTTAACAACATCACCAAGAGTCTTTTTATGATCAATTTTTATATCCAGAAGATAATTAGAGAATGCATTTTCAATAATCGGAAAAGACAATGAAACCATTGCTAATGCAAGTGCAAACTGCCCAATCTTATGAGGCTCAATATAATGTGCAACTATAAGAAATAAGATCGCTTGACTCAGCACTGTAAAAGCTGATGCGACAGACAGCCACGAAAATTGCTTTATTGTTTGTTTTATTAGTTGCAAAGCTCAAATTATAAGCTAAAGATAAAGCACCTTTATAATTGATTTAACTTTACCTTTTGCAAAAAACCCACATGATGTGGGCATCACCAACAGACATGGTATTTCAACCTGACTTTCAAAAAAAGCACCCTGAAAGGTGCTTTTTAATTTTATATAGATAATCTTTTTAAAGTTCTCTTCTTAAACGCGCCACAGGAATGCTGAGTTGTTCTCTGTATTTGGCAACTGTTCGCCTTGCAATGTTATAACCCCTCGATTGTAAAGACTCCTTAAGTTTCTCATCAGAGGCAGGCTTCCTTTTATCTTCTGCTTGGATGATATCTCTAAGAATATTTTTTACTTCCAATGTAGATACTTCTTTACCATCCTGAGTAGTGATTGACTCCGAGAAAAAATCCTTCAATCTTTTGGTACCAAACTCAGTCTGAACAAATTTGCTATTCGCTACTCTTGATATTGTAGATATGTCCAATCCGGTTACCTCAGATATATCTTTCAAAATCATTGGCTTCAATCTTCTCTCATCTCCTGTAGTGAAGAACTCATATTGAAACTGCATGATTGAGTACATCGTGTTATGAAGCGTCTCTTGTCTTTGTTTAATCGCATCAATAAACCATTTTGCAGAGTCAATTTTCTGCTTGATAAACATTACTGCTTCTTTTTCCTTTTTATGTGCC
>JAHDBQ010000151.1 GCA_020630305.1 Alphaproteobacteria bacterium
CACACCTCGGGTGTCATCCTGAACTCATTTGGCGGATCTCATAAGCACTTAAGCATCACAAATGCTTAAAGGTATAATAAGTGAATTATTATGTTTCATAAGCATATAACTTTATTTCATTTATGCTTAAGAAGAAGCGCAGATCTTAGCTCAGTTTTAAAACTAGGGACGATTTATCCCTGGTTTCGAGATCTTGACAAATGCGCTATCTTACTTGCCAAGTAGATTTTGCATTGTTATGCCAATGTCAGCAGGCGAGCTAGAAACTGTTACTCCGGCTGACTTCAAAGCTTCAAGCTTATCTTCTGCTGAACCTTTGCCGCCATCGATGATCGCTCCAGCATGCCCCATTCTTTTTCCAGGAGGGGCAGTAACTCCAGCGATAAAGCCAACAGTTGGCTTCTTAATTTTTGAACTTTTTATGAATTCAGCAGCTTCTTCTTCGGCTGTGCCTCCAATTTCGCCAATCATGATGATTGAATCTGTTTCATAGTCTTGCAAAAAGAGCTCGATACAGTCAATAAAGTTTGTGCCATTGACTGGGTCACCGCCAATACCAACGCAAGTAGACTGGCCAAGGCCTACTGCAGTAGTTTGAGCTACTGCCTCATAAGTTAGAGTTCCAGACCTTGAAACGATCCCAACCTTACCTTTTTTGTGAATATGACCCGGCATGATTCCTATCTTACACTCATCTGGGGTAATTATTCCAGGGCAGTTTGGGCCGACTAATCTGCTACCTGAGCCCACTAATGCACGTTTCACTCGCAGCATGTCAAGTACTGGTATACCTTCTGTGATGCATATAATTAATTCAATGCCAGCATCGATCGCCTCTAAAATAGAGTCAGCAGCAAAGGGAGGGGGGACGTATATAACAGAAGCATTTGCTTCAGTTTTTTCCGCAGCCTCGTGCACGCTATTAAATACAGGCAGATCAAGGTGAGTTTGCCCACCTTTTCCCGGTGTAACCCCGCCTACCATTTTTGTACCATAAGCGATCGCTTGCTCTGAATGGAATGTACCTTGAGAGCCAGTAAAACCCTGGCATATAACTTTAGTATCTTTATTTATTAAAATCGACATATCTTCAAAATCCTTTTTATTTTATTGCTTCAACAATTTTTTTTGCTGCCTAAATCATCGGCAGCGATGATATCTAGCCCTGAATTATCTAAAATTTCTTTTCCTAGCTTAAAGTTAGTACCAGCTAACCTAACTACTAGTGGAATGTTGATGCCAACATCTTTAGCTGCCGCAACTATCCCTTCAGCGATGATATCGCAGCGCATGATGCCGCCAAAGATATTTACTAATATTCCTTGCACAGCACTGTCCGATAAGATGATTTTAAACGCTTCAGTTACGCGCGCTTTATCCGCCCCGCCACCAACATCAAGGAAGTTTGCAGGCTCTGCACCATGTAATTTAATAATGTCCATAGTTGACATCGCAAGCCCCGCGCCATTAACCATGCAGCCAATATTCCCGTCCATGCGAACATAGCTAAGCTCAGATTTGCTAGCCCTTGCCTCTAGCGGGTCTTCTTCATCTTCATCTCTCAGTGCTTCAATTTCTTTCTGGCGGAATAGGGCGTTTTCATCAAAATTCATTTTAGCATCCAGCGCAAGTAGATTTCCTTTGTCTGTTTCGACTAATGGATTAATTTCAATTTGAGAGGCATCTGTGCCTACAAAAGCTTTGTAGACATTTGCCGCTATCTTCATCATTTCTTTAGCCTTGTCGCCGCTAAAACCGAGCCCTGAAGCTATCGCTCTGCAATGAAAGCCTTGAATTCCTGTTGCTGGATCAATTGATACTTTAATTATTTTCTCAGGAGATTCTTCTGCAACCTCCTCAATATCAACTCCGCCTTCAGTAGATGCCATGAAAGTGATGCGATTTAAGGATCTGTCAAGAACCGCACTGAAATAATATTCCTTTTCTATTTCGCAGCCAGACTCAATATATACGCGCCTTACCTCTTGCCCATCTGGACCAGTCTGATGCGTAACTAAAGTTTTGCCAAACATCTCATGTGCAGCTTTTCTAGCTTCTTCTTTATCGCGCATTACTTTAACGCCGCCAGCTTTGCCTCGTCCACCTGCATGAATCTGAGCTTTAACTACGTAAACATCTGCAGAAAAATCCTGCATAAGATCGTCAAGTTGATTCTTATTAAGGGCTACAATTCCATGCGATGTTGGTACGTTATATTTTTTTAAAACTTCCTTTGCTTGATATTCATGGATATTCATTTTAATATTTCCTTTGATTTGTTGCTAACCAGGTCAACACTAACAAAAACATTTATGCAAGTAAAGTAAAACTCTCTATATTTCTCGAGTTTTTGGTTAATGTTTTTTATGTTTTTTTGAATGTTATTGCAAGTTTTTTAAAACTTACTATCTGCCAAGAAGTCTTCTGTAATTTGCCACATTCCTGTTATGCTCTGATAGGGTTCTTGCAAAATTATGGCCACCTTTTCCATTAGCTACAAAAAATAATGCATTAGTTTTTGCAGGTGAAACTACAGCTTTGAGCGAAGCTAGGCCCGGACAACTAATCGCACCTACAGGCAAAGCGTCAATTACATATGTATTATATTCATTTTTTAATCTAAGATCACTAGTTTTAAGCTTCCTACCAAGCTTTTCCTTGCCAAGGGTGATTCCGTAAATTGCTGTCGGGTCCGCTTGTAGCTTCATACCTTTATTCAGGCGATTTATGAATACTCCTGCAATCATTGGTCTTTCAGCGTTATTGCCGGCTTCTTTTTCTACTATTGAAGCAAGTATCAGCACATCTTTTCTTGTCTTTAGCGGAGAATCTTCTTTCAAATTCTCCATAACCTGATCAAGCGCTTGGCTCATGCCGCGGCGCATT
>JAHDBQ010000152.1 GCA_020630305.1 Alphaproteobacteria bacterium
CAGCTTTTG
Source organism: Alphaproteobacteria bacterium (assembly GCA_020630305.1). Taxonomy (GTDB): domain Bacteria; phylum Pseudomonadota; class Alphaproteobacteria; order Rickettsiales; family Rickettsiaceae; genus Megaera_A. The sequence goes on from JAHDBQ010000152.1 coordinate 10, forward strand.
AAAAATACAATTCAGGTTCTTCTCTAGAGGCCAAAGCAAAGCCATTTAAGTCTTATGTGCAGCCAGAAGATCGTGACCCGAATGACCCCGAGAGCTGGGGCAAGATTTCGCGAAATGAGTCATGCCCGTGTGGATCTGGCAAGAAATTTAAACATTGCCATGGCAAAGAAGGTTAGGGCTGATATATTAAATATAAGCTAAAGAAAATATAATGATAAAACTTAATAAGGAAAAAGATAAAATTGCAATTATAGCCCCCGCTTCAGCAGTGCGCTCTGGGGCGGGTGATATGCAGCTTAAAAAAAGTTTTGAGGAGCTTCAATATACTATTAGTTTATTTGAGCAGCATGGTTTTAAATGCAAGGCGCAGGATAATATTTTCATCAATAATGAACTCGACTATTTTGCAAGCCCGGCTGAGGAAAGATCTGCTCAGCTTAAAATGGCGATAGAAGATCCTGATGTGAAGATTATCTCATGTTTTCGCGGTGGTTATGGCTGCAGCGAGATAGTGTTTGACTGCCTTGATATTAAGCGGCCCCAAGATAAAATACTTATCGGTTTTAGCGATATCACGGCTATGCATTTATTGTTTAACCAAAAATTCAAGGTGCCTTCAATTCATGGGCTTGTGTCCAGAAGATATCAGGAGATGCTACCAGAGATTATCTCTATTTTATCGGGCGATGAACTTTCTTACGAAGTATATCCAACAAATGAAAAATCAGGTAATATATATGCAATTGAAGGTGAAGTTGCTGGTGGTAATCTTTCTATTATTTGTAGCATGATAGGCACGCCGCTTGCTCCGGATTATTCAGGTAAAATTGTACTGCTTGAGGATACAAGCGAAGATGGCTACAGAGTGCATAGAAATTTAATGCATTTAAAAAATGCAAGAATCCTTGATAATGTAAGAGCCCTTGTGTTAGCTGATTTTACAGACAGCGACAAATACTTAGATCAGTCGATTCAGCATTTTATAGCTAATCACGCGCTAGATATCCCGGTCTTCACTGCAAGTGGAATAGGTCACGGCGATGTGAACAGGCCGATTGTTCTTGGTACAAATACCAGAATTAAAGATGGGGTGATGAAGGTATCATCTGCCTTTGAGTTAATATAAGAATTAACATAAGAAATAATATATGCGAATCAGGATCGGAACAAGAAAAAGTAAACTAGCTCTAGAGCAAACACAAATTGCGCTAGAGCATATAAAGAAGCACATGCCTCAGCTTGAGTGCGTTATTGTGCCAATTATCACGAGCGGTGACAAGATCCAGGACAAAAACCTATATGATATTGGTGGAAAAGCTCTTTTTTTGAAGGAGCTTGAAGAGCAACTGCTCAATAATAAAATAGATTTGGCTGTGCATTCACTAAAGGATGTGCCAGGAATTGTAGAAGAAGGTCTTGAAATTGTCGCAGTATTTGAGCGCGATGATCCGCGTGATTGCTTTGTGTCTTATAAATACAAGTCCATTGCTGATTTGCCAGAAGGTGCTGTTATTGGCACTTCTTCTGTTCGCCGCAAAATTATCTTGCAAAATATCAGGCCGGATCTTCGTTTTACTGAGTTTAGAGGTAATGTGAACACCAGGCTTCAGAAGATTAAATCAGGTAATGTTGATGCTACTATTCTTGCGATGGCGGGCCTTAAACGCCTTGGGCTTTTTGATGAATCTTTTTGCAAGCCAATTAAAGAAAGCGAAATGCTTCCAGCTGCAGGGCAGGGAATGATTGCTCTGCAAATTAGAAAGGATGATAGCGATTTAAGTGAACTTTGTAAGAGAATAAATCATCACGAGTCGTGGTTTTTGTCTTTAGCAGAGCGCGGCTTCTTGGGGTATCTTGATGCAAGCTGTAGAACGCCAATGGCAGCCTGCGCGCAGTATGATAATGACGGGAATATTATAGCAAATTATATGCTTGCAGATGACGATGGAAGTGATGTTAGGTATACAAAAAAAGAATGCGCTCTTGAAGATGCGCATCATATAGGTATATTAGCAGCTAAAGAATTGAAAGGTGGATGATGTTCCCCAGCCGAGTTCGGTGACATATTTTATTGCAAGATTGATGGCCAAGATTAAAAATCATACGTTCGAATGAACGCTGACATCGGCGGACCTTGGGTCCATGGATCTCTACTTGATTGCAAAGATGCACTGCTCTGAAAAGCTTGTTGCAGATCCTAAACTAAATTCGCCAGTGACGATATTCTACTGAATATTTGCTCTATTTTAGTATCTTAGAGTTGCGTATATACGATTTTTCTGAAAAAAATAAAAAACTTACAATTTTATGCTTGCAGGAATAAATAAACTGATATATATTGTGAAAGCGCAATGTAACACAAGCGCTTTATAGCAAAATTGGGGGTGTAGCTCAGTTGGTTTAGAGTATCTGCCTGTCACGCAGAGGGTCGCGGGTTCGAGCCCCGTCACTCCCGCCATTTTTGTTATAATTTCTTCGAAATAATATGTATATTCTAATGCATGTTTATAATTCAATTAAGTATATTTATAGCAGCTTCTGGTGTGTTCGTATCGTGAGGTAGGGTTTACTTTATGTTTTATTTAGCCTCTGTGGTGGAATGGTAGACACGACAGATTCAAAATCTGTTGCTCTTTTTGAGCGTGCCGGTTCAAGTCCGGCCAGAGGTACCAAGTAATCTATCTTTTCAATACAACTCATATATTTATATCATAGTTTTTAAGTTGTAAATTAATTAGTCGATGATGCCTTGGAGTGCGCAAGATCGATCTCTAAAGAAATATCCTACAGCCCAACATGGGGGGTATAGTAAATTACCCTGAAGTTGACGCTATTTCTACTTTATCTTTTATAATTGATCTAATTA
>JAHDBQ010000153.1 GCA_020630305.1 Alphaproteobacteria bacterium
CATTAATTTTTGCAAGTCTTTAGTTAGCTCCTCAGTGTAGCCTTCGCTACCTTTGAAGCTAGCTTTGAATTCATCAATTATTTTATTTTCTGCATCTGATAAATCTGGACAATTCTTTTCGGCGCTTTGGGTATTTATTATAATATGATCGGCCGTTTTTTTAGCAAAAACTAGCAAATCAAGCAACGAATTACAGCCTAGCCTTCCGGCTCCATGCACTGAAATACAGGCAGCTTCGCCTACTGCGTAAAGGCCCTGGGTGTTTTTGATTTCATTATCATTTATATTTATTACCCTGCAATTTTCATCGGTTGGCACGCCGCCCATCGTATAATGTGCAGCTGGAGAAACTGGAATCACTTTCTTGCTTGGGTCTAATTTAGCAAACAAGGTGCAATTTTCAAATACAGTCGGTAGATTCTCTTTGATGTAATCTGTACTTAAATGGGTAAGGTCGAGCCCTATATGATCTTTATTCGGACCCATGCCGTGGCCAGTGGCTATTTCTGTAGCTATCGCCCTGGCAACGATGTCGCGCGTGGCAAGATCCTTCATTTTTGCATCATATTTATTCATAAAATATTCACCCCTTGAGTTCACAAGGCGTCCGCCGGCCGAGCGTGCAGCCTCTGTAATAAGCACGCCAATTTTGTCTATAGCGGTTGGATGAAACTGCACAAACTCCATATCTTGCACAGGCAGGCCAGCTCTCATCACAAGGCCGATTCCATCACCTGTGCATACAGCAGAAGAGGTGGCGGTTGCATATATTTGGCTATAGCCACCTGTGGCAATCACTGTATTTTTGGTGTTTAGAATATGCAAATAGCCATTTTGCATATCAACGCATACAGCGCCGAAACATCTATTATCCTGCATTATCAAATCAAGCGCATAATGATATTCATAAAATGTTATATTATATTTTTTACCTTCAGCATATAAAGCATGCATTATCGAGTGGCCAGTGCGGTCTTTCGAGAAACAAGCTCTGCGCGCCATTTCTCCATTGCCAAAATTAGTTGTTTGGCCACCATAAATCTTTTGCTGAATTTTACCTGATGGTGTTTTATCAAACTCCACTCCAATCTCTGCTAGCATGTTAATTATTTGCGGAGCTTGCTTGCACATTTCTTCTACGCTATCTTGGTCTGCAAGGCCTTTGGCAGCTTGCAGAGTATCGTGCGCATGCCATCGCCAATTATCTTCTGAGACATTGCCAAGACTAGCATTAATTCCGCCTTGCGCAGCAACCGTATGGCTCTTGAGCGGGTCTAGTTTGCTAATTACTGCTACATCTAGCCCTTTTTTGGCTGCAAAGATCGCAGCTGTCAGGCCAGATCCGCCCGAACCTATTATAATTACATCATGTGAATTTTTTTTAGTCTTAAAATGCATAAAAAATCTGTTTGATTCTTGATTATGTTATTAGTTATAATACTATTATCAAAACACAATATAGACTAATAATTATAATTATGCAAAAAATCTTGACCGTATTCCTAGTATTTGCCGTAATATATCTGCTCATAAAAGATGATATTAAAAGCCCACCGGAGAAGATGAGGGCAGTAGTGATGCCTGAATATAATCAGGATATGCAAAAAAATACCAAAGATAAAAGTGGGAAGCAAAAAGCAGAAGAGCCGCTAGTGCTTGAGGGATCATTTTTAGAAAGAACCTTGTCGAAGATGATGATAAATACTTTAAAAACTGAAGACGGCCGTTTATTTATGGAGTCTCTAATTCAACCAATGGGAAACAGCGCTCAGGATGGTTTTGTAATCAGAATGAATAATGATGCGCAAGTGAAGCGTATGTTTAAAATTAGAACATTCGGGGATGAAGATGAAACTCAAAAACATGCATATTGCGGAAATATTGTAACTGTTGATTATAAGATTTTTGATATGCGTAATATTATAGTTTCTGAAAAAACCGATAATTTCCCGCTTGGTAGATCTAATGTTCCGGGGCTTGATGCAGTTATTGTTGGTATGCAGAAAGGGCAGACGAGACATGCTATTATCAGCAGTAAATATTTTCCTGATACCTCAGGTAATAAAGAGCAGAGATTTAAGATCAGCGTAACTCTAAAGGATATAAATTTAACGGGCAGTGTAGATGCTTCTGAAGTGCAATTATTTGACGATGTAATTGCTAACAAAACCCCGCTTCTTTGCGGCAATAAGGCAGTGTTTGACGTTAAAGTAATTAATTTAAGCAAAAATAAACAAGTGTTTGACTCAAAAGCAAACGGCAGCCCAGTAGATATGAAGATAGGAGATATTGGTCAGCCGGCCATTTTTTCTTTTGCGCTACATAATAAAACTGCAGCAGGGGCAAGGACTGTTATTACGCCTGGTAAATATTTGAAGTCATATGCTGCTCCAATAAGTAAAATATTTCCAAATGGAAATTTTCAAGAAAATGATTATTATATGATTATATTCAATAATTTCGAAGAGCTAGACCCTAGAAATAAAGCAAAAACTGTAACGCCGGAACATTTGAAGCAAACTCGGTGATAAATTATAATAAATTAATCAATCACTGGAATTTAGTAATCACTACAAATGCAATGGCGTTTGGATCATCGTCGGCAAGTGATATATGAAAATTATAGTTATGTTTATTAGTATATAGTCTAACCTCAGGCGCGCCTAACTCATTATTAGTTATGGCTATATCCTTAAATGCAATCTTGCCTATTCCAGTTCCTAGGGCTTTTGCAGTAGCTTCTTTGCCAGCAAATCTCTTAGCAAGAAAATTGACCCTTTGACTATCTGGTAATTTTTCAAATTGAGCTGTTTCAGTTTTATGAAAATTCTTATTTAAAAATGCTAAGCCGAATTTTTCAT
>JAHDBQ010000154.1:0-1778 GCA_020630305.1 Alphaproteobacteria bacterium
GCAGTATAAGAGTTTCAATTTTAAAATTGCTGCAAAAATTATAGAAGTTGTTCTAAATGAAGTTGTTCATACATATGTTAATAGCAATTTGTCATATGAACAAACAGAAGAAATTTGGGATAATTCTCCTATATCTAGAGAAACTGATGGCATAATAAACGAATTAAAGAAGGCTTTGTTTCGTTATGAAATGCATAAGAAATTCTCGGTTATTAACCACAAGCATGAAATTATTGAATATTGGCCTTATTTTGTAATTATATCAGTAAAAAAGAGTAGTATGAAGGATGAATTGATTAAGGTTGTGAATATTTTTAATAACAAAATTGAAGCTGCTGCAAAAATGGTAAATGAAATATATTTCTCAGAAGAATCTGGTGGTGCTAAAGCATCTTCATCACTTGCTTTCTACAACGAGGAGCTGTATCTACAAGCGCGTCCTAGTGTCAAAAAAGCAGTTGATGCTGGTAAATTAGCATCAGGATACGAGCATTATGTAAAAGAAATTCTTGGCAATAAAGCTCTAGTGGCGCCTGTTTATTTTGATGAGAAATATTATTTAGATAACCATCCTGTTGTAGCGCAAGTTGTAGCTAAAGGTGGTTTGTCATCAGGATATGAGCATTTTGTGAAAAATGGTGCGGCTGCAGGATTCAGCCCTTCAGCTAAGTTTGAAAAGTTTGAATCAGTCAAATATTTACAAAGCCACCCTAATGTTAATAAGGCGATTAGTCAAGGTAAATTAGCATCTGCATTTGAGCATTGCATTGAAAAAGATAGTGCTAATTTCAGCAAATATTTGCCAGTAAATTGTGGCCCAGAAGATCAGCATATGTATGAAGATATTAAAATGATTGCAGAAGAAGGGTCTCAATCAAGTTTTGGTTTTGATTATACGGACTTCTAATAATAGAAAGAATATCTAATTTTAGTCGATTGTAGTAAAACCTCTGGTAGTTGATTCTATCAGGGGTTTTTTAAAATGATAATATATTAGTTTTTACCTAGAGTGGGGCGCTTAATATTTGCCGGCTAACATTCTATCAAGTGACCTTTTGGCTCTTGTAGATATTCCTTGGTCAAGCTTAATCTCTGGAGCGCTATTAACCATACATAGATATATTTTTTCGAGAGAATTCAGCCTCATATATGGGCACTGACTGCAGGATGTACACCCCGCCTGATTGATAGATGGTACATCGTGAAAGGTACTGTCGGGAGATTTTTGATGCATCTGATGTATTATTCCAGGCTCGGTTAGTACAATAAATTCCCCGCCATTTCTGTCTTCTGTATATTTTAGTAAAGATGAGGTTGAGCCTACATGATTTGCATACTCAAGCAAGTGGTTAGGGCATTCAGGATGCGCAATAATTTCTGCTTTTGGATGGTTGGTCTTTAGGCGAATTAATTCACGTTCGGAAAAATTTTCATGAACTATGCAAGTACCGTTCCAAAGGGTCATGTCTCTGCCAGTTTTGCGAATTAAGTAATTGCCAAGATGTTTGTCTGGAGCAAATAAAATTTCCTTATCTTTGGGGATGGAATTAATTATTTGTTCGGCACTCGAGGAGGTGACAATAATATCTGAAAGAGCTTTGACTTCTGCAGAGCAATTTATGTAGGTTACGGATACATGATTCGGATGTTGCCTGCGAAATCTTTCAAATTCATCTGGGGGGCAAGAATCTTCTAAAGAGCATCCAGCTTTTAAATCTGGAATAAGAACTTTCTTATCTGGATTTAAAATATTTGCAGCCTCGGCCATGAATTTAACT
>JAHDBQ010000154.1:1788-2825 GCA_020630305.1 Alphaproteobacteria bacterium
AGATAAATCCAGCGAGTCACCGATAAAGTCTGCAATATCTTGAATTTCTGGGTCTTGATAATAATGCGCAAGTATGACTGCATTCATTTCTTTTTTTAACTTAGAAATTTCTTCTTCTAGATTTAAGTACGGATCAATTCCTGATTCTAATAATTCAGCTTTCATGATTTTTTTGATTTAATTATCGTTTTTAAATTATCATATTTTGCATTAATCGTCTAGAAAAAAATTTAATTGCTGCCGCAGTTGCTAAGCCTCTTAAGGATTTTCGCATGACTAAGAAGTGGAAGCAAATTTTTTAGCTCCGGACCACTAGTTTGCCCAGTAAGTGCAAGCCTCAGTGGCATAAACAATTCCTTTCCTTTTTTGCCGGTCTCTTTAGATATAATACCAGTCCACTCTTTCCAGGTTGAATCCGTGATTTCTGATGGTAAATTATTGGCAGCGATTTGCATAAATTCTGCATCTAGGTCTTGCTTAGCTGGCGGTTTATTACAGATATCCCACCAATCATTTAGGTCAGATAGTTTTGACAAATTAGGCCTGACTGCAAGCCAAAACTGTTCGTCAATATCTAAATTATTTTCGGATAAATAATTCTTTATGTCTGCATATTCTAGTTTAAGAACTAGTTTGTGGTTAATGATTTCAAGCTCTTTAGGAATATAAGTTGTCGGGCTTTTTGAGTAGGTGCTGATGTCAAATTTTTTAGTTAATTCATCCATATCTTTGCATGCATCTAGAGTAGTTGAGGTTCCAACTAGAGCCAAAAAACTAGCAATTGACATTGGCTCAAATCCTTGGTTGTCACGCAAGGAAGAAACTTCAAAACCGCCCTCGCGTTTCGAGATTTTTTCATCTTTAGCTTTCACCAAACTTAAATGTCCAAATTTTGGCGCGCTTGTACCAAGCGCTTCAAACATCTGGATTTGAATAGCTGTGTTGCTTACATGGTCCTCGCCTCGAAATACATGCGAGATGTTGTAGTCAATATCGTCGATAGTAGAGCCTAGCATATAGGTCATGCTACCATCAGC
>JAHDBQ010000155.1 GCA_020630305.1 Alphaproteobacteria bacterium
TAATATTGTTTTTGTATAGAAAAGATATCGCATCTATATTTAATTAACAATACCCGCCGGAGTATAACATAACTTTTGGCTTGTATTACACTCCATTTGCTCTATTATTTTCTTTTGTCGTTCATTTTTTTCTCCCGCAAGAGGTTAAGCCTGATCTTTATTTAGTGCTTTTAACTCTGCTTGGGTGTTAACGCCGATAACCAGCTTATGATTTTCTACCTTGTAGTATGTCACCTTTTCGCCCGCATTTACGCAAACCCTTATTATATCGGTTAGATATAATTCTTTTTCTGGATTTTCTTGGTCTTTTACAAGGCATTCTTCAATATATTTATTCAAGATTCCAGGGGCAAAAACCATAACGCCCGAATTGCATAAGGTAATTTTTTTCTGTTCCTCATTTGCAAATTTGGACTCGATGATTTTTAGGAAATTACCATCTTTATCTGTCACTATTCGCCCATATGCATTTGGCTTATCATACTCAAAAGCCAAAGTTGCAACTGCTGCATTTTCTTGCTTAAGATGCGCGAAGCTATCTGTAATAATTTCTGAAGTTATTAGTGGATTATCACCATATATAACTCCAATTGGAACTGAATCATTAAACATATCTTTAGCAACATATACAGCATGGGCAGTGCCAAGTTGCTCTTTTTGATGCGCTAAGGTGCACCTATTGCTAAACTGCTTTAGATAAGGCTCTAAATGCTCAGAATATACTAGCACGATATCTTCAGTCGCGCCCCAGCAGTGCTGCATGACACTCTCTAGCATTGGTTTACCATTTACTTTGTGCATTACTTTGGGTAGTTCAGAATTCATTCGGCTGCCTTTTCCGGCAGCGAGTATTATCATTTGCATATATTATATATTCACCTTAAAATATAGATTAAACATAGGGCAGAGTGTTTTTTCGCCTTAAGTTGTTATTTAAATTACTGCCAGAGCTTAATGGTTCATAAGCTTTTCATAGACGCTGTCAGAAAATTCATAATTGCCATATACTTTTTGTACATCGTCACTTTCCTCAAGTACGTCTACCATTTTTAATAACTTCGTTGCTTTCTCTTCATCATCTATTGTCACTAGATTCTGTGGTTTCCAACCAATCTCAGACTCTTCTGGGGCGCCATATTTTTCTATTAAATACTCTAGGCATTCAGAAAATGACTCAACATCAGTATAAATCATGTGCTTTTCGTCGCTAGATTCAACGTCGCTAGCGCCGGCCTCGATTGCGCTTTCCATAACGTCATCAGCTGAGGCTATTTTTGAATCATATTCTATAATGCCTAAACGGTCAAACATAAAACTAACACTGCCAGACTCGCCAAGATTTCCGCCATGTTTAGTAAAGCCGCTTCTGACTTCTGAAACAGTTCTATTTTTATTGTCTGTTAACGTTTCTACTATAACTGCAATCCCACCAGGAACAAAGCCTTCATAGCGATTTTCTGTGTAATTTTCACTGTCATTGGGGTCTAGTGCCTTTGCAAGAGCTTTATCTATACGCTCCTTGGGGAGGTTTTGACTGCGCGCAGCAGCGATACTGTTTCTGAGACGCGGATTATTATTCACCTCTGCTCCACCCATTTTCGCTGCAGTTACAATCTCGCGAACTAGTTTTGTAAATAACTTGGCACGCTTCTTATCCTGAGCGCCCTTTCTATGCTGGATGTTTTTAAATTTTGAATGTCCCGCCATAAATTACCTATCTTGATGTATTTTACAATTAATATCATTCTAATCAATGCTCAAAATAAGGCAAGTAATTAAATTGCAATTTAGTAGAAAAAAACCGATCTTACGCTCGCAAGTTAAATTTTTTATGAAGATAAGAATCACTAAATTATTATTTTACTAAAGAATTTCTTGTGCATATAAAAAGATATGTTTATATTTTGGTTCATACAAAATAAGTTTGTGTTTGTTAAATGATTGTTAGGGGGTTAAAATTATGTCATCAAATTTAATAATATACACTTTCAAAAGAGCATTTGTTCTACAAGGAAGAGCTGGTAGGAAAGAATATCTTATGTTTATTATTTTATTGCCAATGTTATTTATTATAATCTCGTTTATGCTTATATGCATACTGCCTAAAATTGTTGGCGCCTTATTGTTCATACTAACAATTTTATGGTGTGTAATTGCTCGCTTTACAGTTTAAGTAAGAAGATTGCATGATCTTGATTGGAGCGGTTGGTTGATATTGTTATCTTTTATACCTTGTATAAATTTTATTTTAGGTTTATTTCTGCTTTTTAAAAGAGGAGCAAAAGGGGAAAATAGCTATGGAACGCCGGAATCATTTGGTCGAAATGTACAAGATCAGCAAAAACTATTAATTTTGTTTATGACCAATACCATAAAACTATTTCTTTGTAGAAATGCCAGCTTGTTTAGGTTGAGTGTTTTTTCTTGCGGGAGATACTGTTGTTTTTGAATCTTTGCTTGTAGCCATTTTAGATTCAAGATTTTTGTTGATTTCTAATATTTTGCTCAAGAATTCCTGATTATAATTTAGCGTTTCAGCTAAATTAGTAAGAGCCTGATTTTTGGTTTTGGCTGGATTAGGTTTTGGCTGGATTAGGCTTCTTACCTCGCTCACAGGCTGTTTATTTTTTATAGCAGATATAGAATTCTCAAGCGCTCTTTTGGCCTTGTTGCTTTTTATGCCAATTTTTTCTGCAAATAATCTTAGCATTTTTAAGAATTTCTCTTTAAATCCTGTTGTTGTTCTTTTTTCATATTCTGAATGCAGCAAGCCAAGAGGCTCGTCTAAGTGCGATAGAGCTT
>JAHDBQ010000156.1 GCA_020630305.1 Alphaproteobacteria bacterium
GCGCCGCTTATTACTATGTTAGACATTTATATTTCTCCCAATTTAGTTTCTTTAAATCTCGCTGTTATTTTCTTCTTTTACAGCAATTTCTTCTTGTGAGTTAATTTTATAATTCACATTCACTTTTTGCAATCTGCTATTTAATATATCTATCACCTCATAGGTAACATTGAGGTCTTTTCTAACAAACAGCACCTGATTGCTAGGCATCACTACATCAAAATAATATTTTTGAGAAAGCTCTGCTATAATTGCAAGAACATGCCTGTGCACCTCAGAAATAGCCTTGCTATGAGCCTGCTCTAGTGCCGATTTTTTTGTTTGCATTTCACGCTGAATCTGGCTTACCTTCTTGTTAAAATCTGCTATTTTACTATTAAAATCTTCTTCTTCAATCACGCCGCGCTTTTTTATCAACTCTGATTCTATTTTCTTTAGCTCCATTTCTTTAGTAGAAAATTCGCTTTGAATTTGCATACTAATTTTGCTAATATCTTTTTTTATACCCTTAATAGCAACTGAGTTTTCTAATATCGACTCAACATCAACCACCGCAAAACGTGAATTTACTTTGATAGAATTGCGTTTTTTTGTTAGGTCTGCGTGCTGAAGGGTTTGATTCTGTGATGGCTTAGTTATTATTGCTACCCTTGCTGCCCAAATATTTTGTGAGCAAATAATAAAAGCAAGAAACAATAATATTTTTCTAAAATAAAACATATTTTATATCGCCTTAACCGCTTTACTTATTTTATCCACCTTATCAAGAGAATCCTTTATGGTGTCTACAGTACTTTTTTCATCAGGCTTTTCTTTACCTTCTGTGTCTTTTTTTTCTGCTTCATTTTTTGGGTAAACAACCTCATCTTTGCCGCTTGATTTTGGTATAAAATCATCCATATATCTAAATGCTGACTCTGGCACCATTCCAACAATTTGCTCTAATGTTGTTTTCAAAGAGCCTGAGAACGAAGATTCTTTTAGCATCTGACTATATTTTTTCTCATCTATTTTTAAGAAAACATCCTCAACTTTCTCGGCTTTATTAAAAGAGCCTGTAGAAAATACTGCGTATCCTGCATATATAACCACAGATACCAACCAGCCTCTGATAATACCAATTACAAAACCAAGGACTCTATCAATAGAGCCTCCGCCGAAAAAGCTAAACATCGCTACTATCTTCATGCACGCAAGGGTGAATATTATAAGTGATATGATATAAGAGCTAACACCACCTGCTACCATAAGTATAATTTCATTTTCTATATGACCAGTAAATAATTTTACTACATGCGGATATATAAAAAGCGCAAAAACTATCGAAGCAATAACGCCAAGAAAATTTATAACGATGTAAATCATTCCTCTGAATAAACCAAACAGAGATGAAAGTCCAATTATTGATAATATTACAATGTCGAATGTGTTCATATTTTTATTGTTGTTTTTTCTGTTATTATATAATCCATTTTAATATCATGCTCCTCTTGCTGCAGCTCTTTGTGCAAGTTTTCATGATAGCAAGCACCTATTTTTATAATTTTGCGGCTTTTATTTTTAACAAAATATCTATCATAATGCCCAGCGCCAAATCCAATCCTCGCGCCCCTCTCGTCATATGAAAAAGCAGGAACCATAATTATTTCCGGCGCTACCTCTTTAATCTCTCTGGGCTCTTTTATGGTTTTAAATTTTTTGTTACTTTCTAATTCATCTTGTTTTTCATATTTTACAAAAAACATCTCACTTGTTATTTTTGGCAAACAAAACAAATAATTACCATCAGAAAAATTATTGTCTAGCAAACCAATCAAGTTCGGTTCTCCCGCCATTGGATAATATAAACCAATAATCTCTGTTTTGTCTATATTTTCTTGCGCTTTAGCTTCTTGTTTTCTTGCGTATAAAATTTTTTGTAGAACAAGAAGCGCATTTTGCTGTATTTTTATATCATGAACCGCATATTCTTTTCTATCAAAGATCGCTCTTTTTTGCTTTACCCTTGTTCTTATTTCCTCTTTACCTAAGCACAAAACAGCACACCCCTTAAAGGTTTCTTTTGGGTAGACTGTCGTATAAAATCTTGTTGACTCTAGTTATTACATCGGTTTGAAAGGTTTTTTCAAACCGAGCGTCAATTACATATGCTTTTAGAGTTAGTTTAATACATAAAATGTCTTGGACCCATTGGTTATCAATTGTAATATCTACCGGCTTATCGAGATATGCATATTTACTGGTTGTTACAATCTCATAAATAGTACTTTTTATATGTTCTATATTGCTACTGGCCGAAAAATAGAAGCTTGTTATTACATTCATGCTAATAAAGCCATTTGTTGCGCATAACACACAGTTATTAACAAGATTTGAATTAGGAATTGTTATTATATATCCATCGTTGGTGCTAATTCTTACTGCCCTTAAACCTATATGTTTTATTTCGCCCTGCAGATCTTTATACTTAATACGATCACCCACTTGAAAAGGCGGGTCTAAAATAATCATTATTCCAGATATTAACGACGCCACCAAGTCTTTAAGAGCAAAACCTATTGCAAATGTGGCGCTGCCTAAAAAAGCTATCAAAAGTTCGCTAGGTGGGTTTAGCACTTTGTAAAAAATATACATATTACCAAACACATTCAACATAAATGTTATTATAGTTGATATTTGAAAAATTAACGTTTTCTTTTTTGAAAATTTAAAAGATAATTTTTTTGCAACCAAAGAAAATAGTTTGTTTAAAAAGTGTCATCAACAATC
>JAHDBQ010000157.1 GCA_020630305.1 Alphaproteobacteria bacterium
AATTTGATTTAGAATAGGGCGATTATGCCCATACTAATATTAGTTAGCTGCTTGCTCTTTTAATTCTTTTTTAGATGGTTTTTTAGTTTGAGCTTTCTTTTTTACTTCCATCTTTTTAACAACAGATTCTGGTAATTTAATTCCAGCTTCTTTGATAAATCTTGCAACACGATCAGTAGGTTGTGCGCCACTAGCTAACCAATGCTCAACTCTGTCATTTTTGAATGTTACGCGCTCTTCATTATCTTTGTTAAGTAGAGGGTTGTAAGTTCCTATTTTTTCAATAAAAGCACCATCTCTAGGAGCTCTTGCATCTGCAACTACTACTCTGTAATAAGGGCGCTTTTTAGCTCCACCTCTTGTTAAACGAATCTTTACTGCCATAATTTATAAAACTCTATTTGATTTTTTCTTCTTTAAATTCAACATGCTTACGCACTTTTGGATCGTACTTTTTAAAGCTCAACTTTTCTGTTAGAGTCTTTGGGTTACGTTTTTTTACAAGATAGTAACCTGTACCAGCAGTGCTAACTAATTTAACTAGTAAATTTTTATTTTTCTTTTTAGACACAGTCTTGAAACCTATTTCTAATAAATTTTTATTTCTTTTTCCTCAAGTAGAGGCTATAGCAGGTAAAATATATCTTTAATCCTCATTAGTCAAGCCAAAAATTCAGCTTTTAAACAATATTTTTAAAAAAATATATAAATTACCCTTCTCTTGCCCTTCTTTTGCGCTCATTAGAGTCAAGATATCTTTTTCTCAATCGTATTGACTGCGGAGTAACTTCCACTAATTCATCGTCCTGTATGTATGATATAGCCTGTTCTAGAGACATTAATCTTGGCGGTGAAAGTTTGATAGCTTCATCTTTGCCGCTGGCTCTGACATTTGAAAGTTGTTTAGATTTAATTGGATTGATTTCTAGGTCATTATCCCTATTATGCTCACCTATTATCATGCCCTTATATGTAGGAACACCTGAACCAATAAACATATCGCCTCTATCTTCAAGATTCCAAAGTGCGTATGCAACTGAGTCGCCATCTTCCATTGAAATTAGTACACCGTTGCGTCTGCCTTCTAGCTTGCCACAATATGGGCCGTAAGAATGGAATATTCTGCTCATGATTCCTGTGCCGCGCGTTTCAGTTAAGAACGGACCGTGATAACCTATAAGACCTCTTGAAGGGGCAATAAATAGCAGTCTGGTTTTACCAGCTCCTGTGTCGCGCATATCTTGCATATTACCTTTTCGCAGATTCATTGACTCTACTACAGAGCCCACATACTCGCTGTCTACATCGATTTGAACTTCTTCCATTGGCTCTAATTTTTCGCCAGTGTCGGGGTCATTTTTTAGTAACACAGAGGGTCTGCTTATAGAAAGTTCAAACCCTTCTCTCCTCATAGTTTCTATCAAAACACCTAGTTGTAACTCGCCACGTCCAGCTACTTCAAATGAATCTGTTTGTTCGGTTTGAGAGATTTTTAGCGCTACATTTCCTTCTGCTTCTTTCATCAGGCGCGCTCTTAGCACTCTTGATGTTAGCTTGTCACCTTCACGTCCTGCTAGTGGAGAGTCATTAATGGAGAATGTCATGGATAATGTCGGTGGATCAATCGGCTGAGCAGGAAGAGTATTTTCAACCTCCGGCGCTGCAATAGTATCTGATACGTTTGCTTTTTCAAGCCCTGCAATGGCAATGATATCTCCAGCTTTTGCTTCTTCAATTGGTAGCCTTTCTAATCCTTGGAATGATAGCATTTTTGTTATGCGGCCAGTTTCTACAATATTATTATCGCGGTCTAAAACTCTAATCGGCATATTAATTTTAGCTTGTCCGGTTTCTACTCTGCCTGTTAAGATACGTCCCAAGTAATTGTCGTATTCTCTGGTGGTTACGATCATTGAAAATGGCGAATCAGTATCTGATTTTGGTTCTGATACATACGATAGAATTATTTCAAATAGTGCGTTTAGGTTTTCCTGAGGGTCTGTTAGCTCGTTCACTGCCCAGCCATTTCTGCCTGATGCATAAACCACAGGGAAGTCTAGCTGCTCGTCATTTGCATCAAGCGATACAAATAAGTCAAAAATTTCATCTAAAACTTCGTCGGCTCTTGCATCTGAGCGATCAATTTTATTAATTACCACGATAG
Organism: Alphaproteobacteria bacterium; assembly: GCA_020630305.1. Lineage (GTDB taxonomy): Bacteria > Pseudomonadota > Alphaproteobacteria > Rickettsiales > Rickettsiaceae > Megaera_A. Next base: position 2,165 of record JAHDBQ010000157.1, read on the forward strand.
GCTTTAGGCCAAGGCCAAGCGCTTTACCAAGAACAAATTTTGTTTGCGGCATAGGTCCTTCAGCTGCATCAACAAGAAGCACAACCCCGTCAACCATAGTCAAGATTCTTTCCACCTCACCTCCAAAGTCAGCGTGACCCGGAGTGTCAATGATATTGATCTTAGTGTCTTCCCAGTTAACTGCTGTACATTTTGCTAGGATAGTTATTCCGCGTTCTTTTTCAAGATCATTAGAGTCCATTGCTCGTTCAGCAACATCTTGATTATCCCGGAATAAGCCACTTTGCGAAAGCATATTGTCGATTAATGTAGTCTTGCCGTGGTCAACATGCGCAATGATTGCGATATTTCTTATTGATGTATTCATGAATTTGTTCTATTTTATATTTTGAAAAGTAAATTATATACTATTTTTATTTATTAGTAAACCGATAATAAACATATGAAAAATAATAAAATACCAAAAAATAAAAGAATCAAGAATTATGTGCTTTGCGCGTGCATTATTGCTGTTATGGCGCTTATATATATGGTCACGCTAGTAAAGCTTGGCAGCATGTAGGTCTACACTCGAAAGAGCATCTTCTTGCATA
>JAHDBQ010000158.1 GCA_020630305.1 Alphaproteobacteria bacterium
GCGCTCTATAGGAACAAATCTTGGTGCTGATTCTATTGAATCTGGCAAGATAGCTGCCATGATTGGCTTTGGCCTAGTTGTTATATTTATGATTTTATCTTATGGAATCCTTGGGGTGTTTGCTAACATCACCCTAATAATCGCCCTGCTCTACATTCTGGCTCTACTTTCAATGCTGCAAGCAACGCTTACATTACCAGGAATCGCTGGCGTGATTTTAACAATTGGTATGGCGGTAGACGCTAACGTACTGATTTATGAAAGGATCAAAGAAGAAATAGCAAAAGGCTGCTCTAATATGTTCGCCGTTAAAATGGGTTTTGAATCTGCGTTTGCAACTATCACTGACTCTAATGTGACAACATTAATCGCTGCATTTCTACTTTATACATTTGGTGTTGGTGCTATTAAAGGCTTTGCTGTCACGCTTACGATTGGAATTATTTCTTCGATGTACTGCGCTCTGGTAGTTACAAAGCTTATGATTGATTTATGGCTAAAATATATAAATCCAAAGAGCTTGGGAATATAATTCCAGCTGCTACTGGCCGCTAATAATTTATAAAATTATTGAATGAATTTACCTAAAAAAGACATACTTATATTAATCGGCAATGTAATTGATCATTTTGACACCGCCCTATATGTCTTTTTAGCCCCGATAATTGCTTCAATATTCTTTCCTTTTGAAGATCAAATTACCGGCTTAATTTTGATGCTGAGCGTAATGACCTCGTCAATATTCACAAGGCCTTTTGGAGCCTATATATTTGGGATAATAGCCAATAATAAGGGAGCGTCAACTGCCCTCTCATATTCCCTGATCGGCCTTGGAGTTTCTACTTTCTTGCTTGGCTGCACCCCTTCTTTTGAAGTCGTAGGTTACCTAGCACCAATCCTACTTATTATATTTCGCATCTTAATCGGCATCTTCGCAGCAGGAGAGAATTCAATTTCTAGGCTATATATTGTCGAAAACAAAAATAATCAAAACGCATTAAAAGGCTCATTCTTATATGAATCATCAAGCATTTTAGGCATTATACTTGCCTCTCTGATGGTAACTTTAATTGGATATGCACCTTTCGAAAATGCCTGGAGAATATGTTTTATTTTTGGCGGTTTTGCAGCTTTAATAGGTTATTTTATTAGAAAACAATATATTAGTATAAGTGAAGAAAAAATCGAGGAATCTCTAAAAATAAAGCATTTTGGAGGACTCAAGTTATTATGGAAACACAGATCTGATATAACTAGAATCGTCATGATATGCTCCGTCACCCAGCTTACATACATAATTCCATTCGTGACAATGAATCACATTGTACCTTTAATTAGCGAAATTAATTTAAAAACAATGATGGCAATGAACAGTTTCTTGCTTATTCTTGATCTATTTCTAATCCAGTTGATTGGCAAATTAATTATAAATATTAACTACAAAATTATAATGATGCGCTCTTCTCTACTTCTTGCTGCATCTATAATTCCTATTTGGTACTTTATTACATCTAGCTCTTTGATAATAATTTTTGCAATTAGAATTTGGATAATTATCTTAGGAATATTATATATGTGCCCGCTGAATATTTGGCTTAGTAAGCAAATTGAAGGAAGAAATAAATATATAATCACCGGCACTGCAAGCGCACTTAGTTCTTGTATATTCGGCAAATTAATGCCTATTTTATTTATGTGGAGCTTTCACATTTGTAGTAGTTACTTAATTATTTCTTGCATAGCAGCAATTATTTTTCTTGGCGCATATTTGATTTTAAAAAAAAATCCCAAATAATGGCATTTTGAAGCAATATTAGTAGGGCTTTGAACAAAAATCAAAAAAAGTATAAAATTAATTATTTTGCTTGACTCTGAAAGTCAAAGATAATATGATATCTGTAATTTAATATGTAATAATTATTTAGCATAAACGTGCTAAGATAAAACAGAGGATAAGATGAAAATTGTAAAGTCATTAAAATCATTAAAAGCTAGAGATAAAAACTGCAGACTAATCAAAAGAAAAGGTCGTCTGATTGTTATAAACAAAATCAACAAAAGATTCAAAGCAAAACAAGCTTAGTTATTGCTGGTGATGAGAAGTATGATTTGCCGCTTCGAAAATTGGAGTAGTAGAAACTATAGAAGACAATGCCGAGCAAGAACTATTAGTTATATAAGGCTAGAGCGAAGAATCATATGAAATCAGCATAGAATAATAATTCAGTGATGTTAAATCAACAACCAAATAATAATCACTTCTCCCCCTGGCAAAGAGAAGTGATTTTAAACGCAAAGTACTATTTAGTAAGTTGATGATTTCCCGATATGTAAAGAGTCAATTTTGCCTTTCTTAAAAATGTGATGCATATAGAAAATAATATCATACTCAACTTGTTTTCCGTAATAATCACCTTTTTCTTTGGTATGACGAATATAAGAAACTGTTTTCTTTTGATCATCTATATTAACATTAAGTGCTTTTTCAACATCTTACAAGTTTGATCCAACCCAACCAAATTTTGTAGCAACAGGTATAAATTTCTTTGGTAATTCTGGACAGTTCTTATTATTTTTTATTGGAGTATCTATTTTTTTAGCTGATATAGAATTAACGTATTTTCCATTGCCCATTTCAGTTCTCCATAGGGTCTTTTGAGCGCAATTTGATTGGGATTTTCAACCAATTGGATGCCTTCATGCAGACCGCCCGCAGAACTCATTAAATAAAAGTAACTTTTTATTTTTTTTGT
>JAHDBQ010000159.1 GCA_020630305.1 Alphaproteobacteria bacterium
CCAGGCATCAAAATCTTCCTGACTTACCACCTGCAAAGCTATTGGCATAAAGCCGTGATTAACCCCGCAAAGCTCAGAGCACTGGCCGTAATAAACACCTATTTTATCTACCCGCGTCCAAGTTTCATTTACTTTGCCCGGAACTGCATCTGTTTTAATTCCAAGAGCCGGTATTGCAAAGCTATGCAATACATCTGCCGCTGTTATCAGGAACTTAATAGTTGCTCCTTGCGGAACTACAATTCTATTATCAACTTCTAATAGTCTTAATTGCCCAGGTTTTAGGTCTTTATCTTGAATCATATAGCTGTCAAATTCGAAGTCTCCATGATCTGGGTAGCTGTAAGTCCAGAACCATTGCGAACCTACTACTTTGATGGTCATATCCGCTTTTGGTGTGTGCTCTGCCATGCGTAGGATTCTGAATGATGGTATTGCAATAATTACCAGTATTATTATCGGAATTACTGTCCAGATAACCTCAACTAATATATTATGCGTAAATTTTGCAGGAATCGGATTCGCTTTTGCGTTAAAACGAAGACAAACATAACCAACCAAAAAAAGTACAAATAAAACTATCAAAGTAGTTACAATAAGCAGGAAATTATGAAAATTATGCAGCTCACGCATGATTGGGCTAGCTGCTTCTTGGAAGTCGATCTGCCACGGATGTGGCTTGTCAGCTGCAGCTGCGCCAGCTAGTAGCACCGAGCATATAAAAATAAAAATCTTTTTCATAATTAAAATATTTATCTGATAAATAGCATTATATAATTAGTACACATAATACATCAAATAAAATCAAGAGTCTAGCTAATTAGCAGTAGAAAATTATAAAATATTTGTTGTGTAATAATTTGCTACAGATGTGAATAAATATTAATTATATGATTGTAGCTAAATTATGATTGACTTTAACTTGGAGGCTGTATATAGTACTCATGCGTAATTCTTATTCAATTAATCTAAAAATAGGTAAAAATGGAACAAGCTGAACAAGAAACATTTGGTTCAAAGTTAAAAAGAGTCTTTTGGCCAATAGAAAATTTTGAAAATAAAAAATTCATACCTATGGCCTTAATGATGGCCTGTATATTATTCAACTACTCAGTTTTAAGATCTCTTAAAGATGGTATGGTTGTTGCAAATATTGGTGCAGAAGCAATTAGCTTTTTAAAGACCTACGTGGTACTTCCACTTGCTATTTTGTTTATAATCTTATACACAAAACTTTGCAATATAATGAATGCACAAAAAGTTTTTTATACTGTTACATCCATTTTTATTGGATATTTTACTTTTTTCTCTTTTGTTATTTACCCAAATACTGAATTTTTTCATGCATCGACGGAAAGCATTGAAAGTTTAGCAGCTGAAATGCCAAGATTAAAATGGTTTATCAGAATCGGTGGTAAATGGGGTTATGGTAGCTTCTATCTGATGGCTGAAATGTGGGGAAGCATGATGATTAGCCTTTTATTCTGGCAGTTTGCTAACCAAATAACCAAGACAGCTGAAGCAAAAAGATTTTATTCAATGTTTGGTTTGCTTGGTAATGTTCCTTTATTATTTATACCATATATTTTTGGTAAATTTCTTACTGAAGAAAATAGTGGCTCAGGATTATTCCCTGTTCTATGTATTACTATAGTTTCTGGTGTTTTAATTTTAATGCTATATGCTTGGATAAACAAAAATGTACTGACGGATTCTAGATTATATGATCCTGCTGCAATAGGTGGCAAGAAAAAGAAAAAGAAAGCTAAGCTCTCTGTTTCAGAAAGTTTTAAGATGATCATGTCTTCTAAATATCTTGGCTTGATTGCTATGCTTGTACTTTCATATGGTGTATCTATTAATCTAGTAGAAGGTGTTTGGAAGTCTAAAGTTAAATTAATGTACCCAGGTGAGGTGGCATACACTAAATTCATGGGTGATTTTATGTTCTGGCAGGGTCTTGTTGCTATATTCTTTATGCTGGTTGGTGCCAATATTTTAAGAATGGTTTCTTGGTCTGTAGCTGCAATATTTACCCCGCTAATGATTTTAGCAACTGGCGCTGCTTTCTTCTCATTTATTATTTTTGAGAGCAGTTTTGGCTTGCAGGTTGCTGCATTTCTAGGAACTGGCCCATTGGCAATGATAGTCGTAATTGGTATGATGCAAAATGTTCTGAGTAAAGGTGTTAAATATTCATTATTTGACTCTACTAAAGAAATGTCTTACATCCCACTAGATGATGAAATGAAAACAAAAGGTAAGGCTGCTGTAGATGTTATTGGCGGCAGACTAGGTAAAGCAGGTGGTGCTTTGATTCAGTCAACTGCCTTTTTAATTTCCGGTGGTGGCTTTAAAGAATCTACCCCATATTTTGCAGTATTCTTTTTTGCTATAGTAGTTCTTTGGATCTATTCTGTGCAGGTTCTTGGAAAAGAGTATAAGAATAAGCTTGAAGAAAACGAAAGAGCAAAAGCGTCTGAAGGTGAAGAAGAGTAAAATATCTTGCTTTGCTAAGAGTTAATTCTCATTATTCGAGATTTAATATATGACATATAGTAGATTACTATAAAACAAAATGTGGCATTATATTTTAATGCCACATTTTGTTTATTAGAAGGATAAAAGGTCGGTTTTATTGTAATTTAATGCTCTTCCTTGTA